>CAUWEK010000354.1:0-1507 GCA_963557435.1 uncultured Dysosmobacter sp. | reverse complement strand
TGCTCAACCAGGCGGCGGGCGACCGGAAGATACTGGCGGAGCGGCTGAACATTTCTTCTGAACAGCTTGCCTATGTGACCAACTCCGAGCCGGGCCACGGGCTGCTGTTTTTCAACAATGTCATTCTGCCCTTTGCGGATGACTTTCCAAAGGATACTGAACTCTACAAACTGCTCACCACACGATTAGAGGAACATTTCCCTTAATTGCATATTTGGGGACGTGTAGTATAATGGATGTGGTGATGAAAATGAATTGGAAAGCAAAGATTAAAAATTACAAGGACGATATTGTCGGTAATAGTGTCTATGACATATTAAAATTTTGCTTTCAATGCATCATCACAGCTATCATATCCAGTAGTGCTTGGCACAAATTTTTGCAGTTGTTTTGGGATAGTCCTTACTTAATATGGGGAGTGACAATTGTTGCTACAATTGTCGTATTAATTGTTTTTTTATTAGTATATAAAAAGATAAGAAAACACAAATATCACATTAAGGCGTTAAAAGTAGACTTCGAATACCAAGGCGATAAAATAATTGTCACCTCTGAAATTACAGTAAAGGCGCTACGCTCTAATTTAGATTGTATCTACAATCGCTATACATGGTTTCCGGACGAAAAAAGCAAAGTACGATGTCTTACAAAAGGTTTTAGAATTAAACGATTACCACAAAAAGATACCAGTTACGAATACTATGTGGATTTCGGACATAAATTGAAAAAGGGGGAAACCGTTACATACAAAGTTCGTGTTACTAATGATAATTTGCATCAACATTTCAAGCATTTTTACTCGCGAGAAATAATAGCACCGGTAGATTACATGAAATTAACAGTTATTGTTCCGCGTTCTTACGGATTTAATGAAATTTGCCGCTCTGAAATCATTGGTAGCGCCTATAGTGATTTTTCTGATTCAAAAGCATTTGATTTTAATGGAGTTCATATATGGGAGATTGAGCATCCTCAGCTCAGTTGCGAATACAAATTGGAATGGAGAAAAAAGTAACGAAGCGCCACTGGAAACAGTGGCGCTTTTCTTATGCTCAAAATTCAGAAAGGAGTATGAAATGGAACAGGAAAAGCTGTATGTCATCGAGGAAAAGACCTACGAGGCCCACATCGACGAGGAAGTCCATCTCTACGGGCTGCTCCACCAGCTTGCCTTCCTTGCCGGGAAGATCAAGGACCGCCGAGACATGGAGAACCTGATCGACACCGCCCGGCGGTACGGCGAGATTGCCGACCAGATGTTTGACTGCTGGAGCATCCCCGGCCGCTACCTGGTGTTTGGCGACAAGGCCGACCTTGCCCGACTGAAGGCCCTGGAGCTGTGTGAACTGGACGCCTTCTATGTGGACTGCGAGGATGACGAGGACCAGCCCCATGCCTGACCGCCTTACCCATGTCAGCCTGTTTTCCGGCATCGGCGGGCTGGACTTGGCTGCAGAGGCGGCAGGCTTTGAAACGGTCTGTCAATGCGAGTGGGCGGACTATCCCT
>CAUWEK010000353.1:0-1513 GCA_963557435.1 uncultured Dysosmobacter sp. | reverse complement strand
TAACTTCTGGCAAGTAACCATGCACATGATAAATTGATAGTTGATTATTTATGTCACATTTTGAATCATACAGGGTATTAAATCCAATGTGAAGATTATCTAAATACGATTCCAGATAATTGTCATAGTTGTAAGTTAATATTCTAAAGTGTGCTTTAGTTAAGCAGCGTTTGGAGATTTTTGCAATGTGATACAACGCATAGTCTGGATTTATTGCTGTTCGTCCTTCATATAACCCTCGGTGGATTGCCCAATAATAATCTATGTCATTTGGGTAAAGTTCCTTGCATAGTTGGGCGGTTATTATACTTGAACCGCCGATCTTTCCACTAAGTTTTTGCTCGTCATCAATGATCTTTTTCTTCTTGAGCTCGCTGGTAAAGTACCTAAGCAATTCATCCCAACTTTTAGCTCCAGGATCAACAGAAACTCCAGCACCTAGTACAAATGCAAAGTTATCTCGATACTTGACAATATTTCTCACTGCGCTAAGGGTATTGCGGTTCTTTAATTCAAAATCATTCTCGCTGATCTTTATATTACTTTCTAATGTTTTAGACGAAATATCTATATTTTGTGCATTGCTAAAATCGATGGGATACAAACTAGCCAGTTGCTCAATTTTATGTTGATCCCATATTTTTAAATCAACATTACTTTTATATGGTATCTTTTTACTGATGTCTTTACTCAGGTTAATAGTTGAGTCAATATAAGAGTTAGTAACTAAAATTAGAGTCACATCGGCAAATGTTAGTTGCATAACCCGTTTATAAAGACTATTCAAAATTGATAAAAGTCTATTATATTGGATTTCCTGGTTATAAAATTTAAACTCAAATATAACAGGGCCATTGATGTCCTCAAATCCATTGGGGGCAATAGCATCGAAGGACGGCTTCCCGCCTATTTTGAGATTAAAAAAATCTGATGGAATTTGGGAGTCAAAGAGAATCTCCTGATTACGAGATGATGCAATTTGACGAAGGACGGATGTAAGAAAAAAGTGAAAAGAGTATTCTTTTAGTGTATGGTTTGTATTCATAACGATCCCCCACCATATTGTGAAACCAGCTATTTGTAATAAATTATATCTTGGGATTTGACATAAAACAACAAGAATGTATACGAAGCGTCTAAATCGCTGAGAAAGTTTATAGATGAGGACGAGGACATCCTCCACTACGACGATCTCGATGACCCGGACGCCTTTGTATAAATAGCACTTCGGGACAAATTGTCCCAAGGTGCGGCAAGCGCCGCCTGCATGGGCGGCTTTTTTCATGTCCGGGTATTCCCCGGAGAAATGGAGGCTATATGCAGTTCTTTTCTTCTGCCATCGACACTTTGCAGACGCTGGTTGTTGCCCTCGGCGCTGGCCTTGGCGTGTGGGGCGTGGTCAATTTGCTGGAGGGCTATGGTTCGGACAACCCCGGTGCCAAGAGCCAGGGCATGAAGCAGTTCATGGCTAATTAAAGGGAACAAAAAGAAAGGAAAAGCCAATCCAGACGGT
>CAUWEK010000352.1:0-1517 GCA_963557435.1 uncultured Dysosmobacter sp. | reverse complement strand
TTCCCTGCTGCGCCAGGCGTACGACACCCTGCCGGGGGAGCACGCCCGCAGGGCCGTGCTGGAGTTTGCCCGGCGGTACAGTGACTTTTCCTCCACGGAGCACATCGGAAAGAGCATGGTGAGCCTGCTCCAGCAGATGAAGGACTACCTGCCCAAAAGCTGGCGGGGCCGTCTGGAGGAGATCACGGCCAAGCTGGAAAACGGTCTGGCGGCGGGATCCCGGGCGGAGAACCTGAAGCTGCTGGAGGGGGAGCTGATCCCTTATCTTGGCAGCTATGTGGAGCGGACCCATGACCTGGGGCCCCTGCGGGGACTAGTGAGTCTGCTGGTATTGCAGGTGACGCGCTACGAAAACGGCGACGAGACCCAGATGCTCCAGTCCTTCCGGCAGATGGAGGGATACGGCGGCGTGCTGGGCGGGCTCAATCAGCTGGACGACGCGGCCATTTTGAAGCTGCTGCGGGAAAACGACTTTTCCCGGGCGGGCAGCTCGTTTGCCGATGCCCTCTCCAGCACGGCGGCCAAGGCCCTGCGGGGCGACTACGGGCCGGACGTGCGGGACGGCTTCGGGGAGATCGTCCGCTCGCTTTTGGTGCAGCAGAGCGTCTATATGCCCATCAACCACCTGTTTTTCCCCCTGGAGTGGAACGGAAAGGCGGCGTATTCCGAGCTGTGGGTGGACCCCAACGCCCGGGAGCAGAAGGGGGACGGCACCGCGCAGGAGAAGGTCCAGTTTCTGTTCAAGCTGGATCTGGAGTCCCTGGGTCTGGTGGAGATCTCCCTGGCAGCCCGGGAAGATCAGGTGGAGCTGCAGGTATACGGTCCTGAGGGCGTCAGCAGCCACAGCAGTGTGATCGCGGGGGATCTGAAGGAGATCCTCCGGCGCCACGGCCTCTCCGGACGGGAGGTGCGGGTGTCCAAGCTGGAAAGGCCCCTGGAGCTGACCCGGGTTTTTCCAAATCTGTTTGAAGGGAAGCAGGGAGTCGATGTCAAGATCTGAAGAAAACGGCGGCGCTCCGGCCCAGCGGGCGGCGGCGCTGCGCTACCGGGCCGGGGACGGGGCCCCGGTGATCGTGGCCTCCGGCATGGGGCATCTGGCGGAGAAGATCGTGGAGGTGGCGTCGGACAACGGCGTGCCGGTCTATGAGGACAACTCCCTTGCCACGGTACTCTCCCAGATGCAGCTGGGCCGGGAGATCCCGGAGGAGCTTTATCAGGCAGTGGTAGAGATCTACCTCTATTTTCTGGAGTTTGACCCCAATGACCCGGAGAAGTTCCGGCGCAGCCGGGAGGACTCCGCAGGGAAGGACGGCGAGGCGAAATGACCTATCAGTATCTGATCCTGGACAGCCGGGGCAACGCGGTGGCCCACGGTGTCTCCCAGCAGGACCCGGCCCAAAAGACCTGGTGCCTGCTGGTAAAGGACGGCGACATTGACCGGGTGATGAGCCACACCTATGTGAGCCTGGTGGGGAGCGCTGAAAACGTCCCCGGCCTGGAGGGGCGGATCGTTCGCC
>CAUWEK010000351.1:0-1543 GCA_963557435.1 uncultured Dysosmobacter sp. | reverse complement strand
ATATACAGGAACTGTCTTTTTGCCTACTTTTTTCTCCGCTTGGACTTGCTGATTTGCCCACGCTAATTCGTGAATCAACTTTTCTTTGTCCAGCCAAGATAACTGGGCTGCAGTCATACGAATGTTGTATTCATATAACGTCATTCTTTCGATATCTGAGATATTGGTCATTCCCAAATATCGAAAAGAATTGATAAGAATTTGTTCGTATGCCAGTGCAGAATCTATTCCGCTTGTTGTTTTTCCGCTTCTTTCAATTTCTGATTCAGGTTTCGGACCGCTAACTTTCCCGCATTCGACTCCGCCAATTCTTTTAGGACTTCATCAAACAATTTTTCGATGTCTTTAACTTCATCGATGTAATCATCCATTTCATCCAACGTAATAGTTTCTTCTTCTGTTCTATTTGCTATTTCTAAGACTCGTGACAACGTGTTGACATTATAAGAACGTAATTCCGGTAAGACTTTTGCTGAGAGTCCCATTCCGAATTCCATATTTCCATCGATGAAAGGCATCACTTTGTCTAATTCACGTACAAATTTAGTGCCAAATTTAAACGAATATTCTTTACCTTTAATTTTTAATTTCAATGTTTTTCATCCTCCTAAAATAAAAAAGAGAGCATCTAAGCCCTCTTATGCTCCTATCGAAGGTGCTTTCACGGTATCTTTGAATGTATATTGAACGACAGCAGCTTGATCTTCTGTCAAGGTTGCATAACCATCTTGACCAACACCATTTACTGCAAATGATAAACTTAATTCAACGTTATCCTCTGCAGCAGCTGATGGAGTAAATTCAGACACATATGCTTGGTAATAAGTAGCTTTGTACTTATTTGCATTATCATCTGTTCCCTGTTCTGCTTTGTTGATTTCCCAAATTTCAATGATATCGCCATTTAATAAGGCTTGTTTCATTTCATCTACATGAGAATCTCCTTTAGCAACTATTGAAGTAGCCGAAAAATCATATTCAACCGGGCTTAAACTTTGAACGTTTCCGTCTTTTGTCACTGTAGAGTCTGAATCTCTTGATAATCCATTTTCATGTTCTGTTTGAAATGCCATTTTCCAAGCAGCTTCCTGAGTTTCTTTTTTCAATAAGCGATAAAGCAAAATGACATCAATACCTTTTAATGCTTCCATGTTCTTCCTCCTATCTAATTCTAAATTCAAGTGTGACAACCGCTCGTTTTAGGGGCGTATTGGTTGTTGTGTCGTCCATCACTTGAATTCCACTTGCTTGATAATTTAAAGCCCAATAATAGCCTTCTGTGGCTTCTATCAATCTAGCTTCATTAAAAAGAGCAGATGCCATATCTGACACCTGCTTTCGTTTCTTCTGTAATCCCCAGACGGATAAAACTACAATCACAGTACCTTTAATATCAGTTTTATTCGCTTCGTGAATCGTTTGAGTGTTCTCAAATTCCACAAAAGGATAACCAACATTATCTAAAGGCTTGTAATCATATGTTTTGTATCCTAGTTTTTCTTGGGATATTTTAAAAAGTTCATCAAAAATTGATTGATCTCTT
>CAUWEK010000350.1:0-1555 GCA_963557435.1 uncultured Dysosmobacter sp. | reverse complement strand
GAGGGCGATGACCCACATCCAGAATACGGCGCCGTATCCCCCGCAGCAGATGGCCGTGGAGATGCCGATGATATTGCCCGTTCCCACCCGGGAGGCAGTGGACACCATCAGCGCCTGGAATGAGGAGACCGTACCGGCATCGTGGGGCTTTTCTCCCACCACCCGGATGGACTCCAGAAACATTCTGAACTGCACAAAACCGGTCCGTACCGTGAAATAAACACCCGCGGCGATCAGCAGGATCACCAGGATGTACGTATAGAGCCAGTCATTGAGGACACCGATCATCTCACTGAGCATAGCGCACTTCCTTTTCTTACATATTTTTCAGTTTGTCCAGCATATCAGAGCCGACACCTTTTTGTCAATTCTCTCCTCTTATTTTCAATAAGGTGTCCTCTTTTCCGTTTCTCCGCCGCCGGACCGGTACAAGCTTTTTTCCATAACTTGTGCCGGTTTATGGCAATGTACACAAAATCCGGAAGGTATTTTTTCGGTCCCACTGCTTGCATTTTGCAGCCTCGTCCGTTAAAATACAAGTACAAGCGAAGAATGATAGCTGTAACGAAGTGCTGCGCGCACGGGCTGACACCTATCATTCCCTGTTTTTTGGTAGGTGTTTCAAGCCGCAAGGGCTTGGAGCGCCTTTTTCTTTTTCCTGCGGCTCTTATTGTCGTATCAAGACAACACTAACAGGAGGTTTTTCACATGATCTTACTGGCAAACGGCAAGCTGATCACCCGTGACCCCAACGGTACCGGCTACTATCCCGACGGCGGTGTGGTCACCGACGGCGGCAAGATCGTAGAGGTGGGCACCACCGCCGATCTGAAGGCCAAGTATCCCCAGGCGGAATTCGTGGACGCCAAGGGCGGCGTCATCATGCCCGGTCTCATCAATGCCCATACCCACATCTACTCCGCTCTGGCCCGGGGCCTTTCCATCAACGGCTATAACCCCACCAATTTCTATGAGGTGCTGGACGGCCAGTGGTGGTACATCGACCGCAACCTGGATCTGGAGGCCACCCGCGCCAGCGCCCAGGCCCTGGTGATCGACTCCATCAAGCAGGGCGTCACCACCATCTTCGACCACCACGCCTCCTTCTGCGAGATCCCCGGCTCCCTGATGAAGATCGCCGAGGTCACCAAGGAGTTCGGCATGCGGGCCTGTCTTTGCTACGAGGTCTCCGACCGGGACGGCGAGGAAAAGTCCATCCAGTCCGTCCAGGAGAACAAGGACTTCATCGACTACTGTGAGAAAAACCCCTCTGACATGCTCAAGGCCATGTTCGGCGGCCACGCTCTGTTCACCATCTCCGACAAGACCTTTGACCGCATGCAGGTGGCCAACGGCGGCCGGGTGGGCTACCACATCCACGTCTCCGAGGGCATGAACGACGTGTACGACTCTCTCCAGAATTACGGCCGCCGCCCCGTCCAGCGTCTCCAGGATCACGACATTCTGGGGCCCAAGACCATCCTGGGCCACTGCATCCACGTCAACACCGCCGAGATGGACATCATCAAGGCCACGGACACCATGTGCGTCAACA
>CAUWEK010000349.1:0-1574 GCA_963557435.1 uncultured Dysosmobacter sp. | reverse complement strand
ACTTTTACAGAACCAATGGGAACACGATATGCTACCTTTCCATATTCTCGGATGAAGTACAGGCTGTCACTCGTATAACCGCTTGCCTTATAGATTTCATCATATCCATGGAAACCATAGATGTCCGTCTCAAAGAACCATGTGCGCTTCGGATTGCCTTCCCAGTTCTGGTTGTCGTAGTAATCCCAGCGAAACACCGCACCTTGGAAGGTTCCGTTACCCTGTGGTGCGGTCAGTCCGGTTTCAGGATCTTTCTTCTCAAACTGAAGCACTCTAGGGTCAAAGGTCGGTTCGTCAGCCACATATACCACATTTGCCTGTCCACTTCGGATGGTGATGGTATGCACCGTGTCGTCCAACTTGAAGCCCGGAGGGGCTTTGAGTTCCTTGAGGGTCAGCACCGTGCCATTGGGGTATCGCTTGGCAGAGGCAGCATCGCCGTTGGCATTGGTAGTGAGGGTTTCCTGCCAGACGCCGCCCTTGTACACGCCGTATTCTGCTCCGGCAAGGCTGTAACAGGCATTGCCCTGAAGCTGGGCGATGATGTCGGGATCGCCTTTCATGGACTTCTTCAGCGACACAGGGGCTGCCAAATCCACTTTGGCATCGATCTTGATGTAGCAAGGAAGCGGTGTCAGATTGAAGTTGACCAGAGAGATGAACTTCTGAACACTGGAATCCCAGTATTTCCCCCAGACAGTCATTCCCTTATCGCTCAGATTTCCAAAGTTGTAGAAGTGTCCAGTTGCCGAAGCAACAACGCCCTTCCTCCGATACACTTCACTTGCAGCCGCTTCCGTGGCGGAGATCTTCAGGACATTGCCGGATCTGGAAATGGTCAGCCCGGAGATAGGCGAGATGGTGAAGTTGTAGTCCCCCAGAATGCCATTGGTATCCGTCTTGCTGGCTTCGTACATCCCGTTGGCGGGGTTCTTGACCAGCGTAAAGGTATTGGCAGCGCCCAAGCTGGAGCTGGACAGGTTTGCGAAAGAGGGATATTTCTGCCCGCCTTTGATGCGGTTAGAAATCGCTTCGTATGCGGCTCTCACTCCATTGTCATAGCCCCAAGAGGAGCGATAGAATGGCGGATTATCACTGTCCTGTTGCTTTCGTGGACTGGTTTGCAATGTTTCCATCCCAGTACCCACAAATGGCATCCCAAATGAACAGCGCAGTCGCACGCTTTTCCGCTTCTGAAGCGCTCCGATTATGAGCGCCGCAGGAAAGGATCTTCATGATCGCCTGCTTTTTCCGGGCATCCGGTCCCATGATTGCAGCACAATCGCCCCATTTGTCGTAGCCCTCCGGGTTCCACGGATCTGTGATCTCCTCGTAGGATGACCCCGGACTTGGGGAGCCATTCCACGGCTCTAAGCAGTAGGCAATGGCTCCGTTTGCCAGTTCGAAATAAGCGCATTCGGTGATAAACCAGCGCCCGGAACCGACCCGGTGCATATAGCCCTTCCAGACATAGTATTTGTAATCTACCTCTTTCCCAAGGCTAAACTTCTGCATCCTTGCCACAACGACGGTTGACGCTTTTTCATCTCCATCACTAGGGATGTAGAAATACG
>CAUWEK010000348.1:0-1580 GCA_963557435.1 uncultured Dysosmobacter sp. | reverse complement strand
AGCACATCGGAGGCCTCCGTATTCTCTTTTAGAAGTCCGCGTTGCCGACCGTGCGCCGATGCAGCTCCGCCCGGACACGCAGAGCGTGTCCGGGAACCCGATCTCATCAGCTTGGGCGAAATCAATCCGCCCGGCGCCAAGGTTTTGGCTCTGCCAAAACGCTTGGACGGCCAGGAGCCGCCCCATCAAAAGATGGGGCCCCCGACGTGGAGCTGCCAGGAAAGACAGCACATCGGAGGCCTCCGTATTCTCTTTTAGAAGTCCGCGTTGCCGACCGTGCGGGGATGCAGCTCCACGTCGCGGATGTTGGAGATGCCGGTGAGGTACATGACCATGCGCTCGAAGCCCAGGCCGTAGCCGGCATGGCGGCAGGAGCCATAGCGGCGCAGATCGCAGTACCACCAGTAGTCCTTGGGGTCCATGCCCAGCTCGTTGATACGGCCCTCCAGCAGCTCCAGGCGCTCCTCGCGCTGGCTGCCGCCGATGAGCTCGCCGATGCCGGGCACCAGGCAGTCGGCGGCGGCCACGGTCTTGCCGTCGTCGTTCATGCGCATGTAGAACGCCTTGATCTCCTTGGGATAATCGGTGACGAACACGGGACGCTTGAATACCTGCTCGGTGAGGTAGCGCTCGTGCTCGGTCTGGAGATCGCAGCCCCAGTAGACCTTGAAGTCAAACTGATCGTTGTTCTCCTCCAGGATCTTCACCGCGTCGGTATAGCTGACCCGGGCAAAGTCGGAGGAAGCCACATGCTCCAGACGCTCCTTCAGGCCCTTATCCACAAAGGAGTTGAAGAAGTTCATCTCGTCGGGGCACTTGTCCATGACATAGCGGATCACGTACTTGATCATGGCCTCAGCATTGTCCATGTAATCGTTCAGATCCGCGAAGGCCATCTCCGGCTCGATCATCCAGAACTCGGCGGCGTGGCGCTGGGTGTTGGAATTTTCCGCCCGGAAGGTGGGGCCAAAGGTATACACATTGCCGAAGGCCATGGCGAAGTTCTCGCAGTTGAGCTGGCCGGACACAGTCAGGTTGGCCCGCTTGCCGAAGAAGTCCTGGGTATAGTCCACGGTGCCGTCCTCGTTCTTGGGGACGTTGGCAAGATCCAGGGTGGTCACCTGGAACATCTCACCGGCACCCTCGCAGTCGCTGGCGGTGATGATGGGGGTGTGCACATAGACAAATCCGTTCTCCTGGAAGAACCGGTGGATGGCGTAGGCCGCCGTGCTCCGCACCCGGAAGGCGGCGGAAAACAGGTTCGTCCGGGGACGCAGATGCTGGATGGTCCGCAAAAATTCCACGCTGTGGCGCTTTTTCTGCAAAGGATAGTCGGGAGCGGACACGCCCTCCACCTCAATGTGCTGGGCCTTCAGCTCCAGAGGCTGCTTGGCCTCCGGCGTCAGCACCACGGTGCCGGTGACGATCAGGGCGGCGCCTACGTTCTGGCCGGCGATCTCCTTGTAATTTTCCAGCGTACCGGCTTCCATAACTACCTGGAGGTTTCGGAAGCAGGAGCCGTCGTTCAGCTCCACAAAGCCGAAATTCTTCATGTCCCGGATGGTGCGGGCCCAGCCGCC
>CAUWEK010000347.1:0-1589 GCA_963557435.1 uncultured Dysosmobacter sp. | reverse complement strand
AAAGCCCAGCACATCGGTGACCGTGCCGGGGATCAGCATGCCCAGGCCGCCGGCAAGCAGTGCCAGACGCAGCACGGGGGGAATGTTTCGGTAGAGGAACCCGTTGAGGGCAGCCGCCACCGCGAAGATGCCCAGCAAGGCGCTGATGCAGATCTGCACCACCTGGAACGGGCCGGACACATCCACAAACAGCATCTGGGGGCTGGTGGCGAAGATGTACGGCACGATAAACGCGGCGATGGCCAGCTTGGTGGCGTTGACGCCGGTCTTCATGGGATCAGCCTTGGCGATGGCGCTGCCGGCATAGGCCGCCAGAGCCACAGGCGGGGTGATGTCCGCCACGATGCCGAAGTAGAACACGAAGAAGTGGGCCGCCATCTTGGTCACACCGATGGAGGGGTCCATCAGGATGGGGGCGCAGGTGGAGGCCATGATGCAGTAGTTGGCGGTGGTGGGCACGCCCATGCCCAGCACGATGCAGCAGAGCATGGTCAGCACCAGGGCCACCATCATATGGCCGCCGGAGAGGTTCACGATGGCGCTGAGGAGCTTGGATGCAAGGCCGGTCACGGTGATGCAGCCGGAGATCATACCGGCCACGCCGCAGGCCACAGCCACGGTCACAGAGCCCTTGGCGCCGCCCTCCAGAGAGCTGAAGATCATGGTGCCCAGGTTCTTCACCGGGTTCTCACCGGCCTTCTCACCGCCGGGGCGGGTATCCAGGATCAGGTCTGGGATGCTCACCACCACGGTGGCCACGATGGCCAGCGCCGCGGAGTAGGCCATGGTGTAGGTGTTGGTGGACACCAGCACCACCAGCAGCACCAGGGGGAACAGCAGATACACCCGCTTCATCAGAACGCTCAGCTTGGGCAGCTGGTCCCGGGAGATGCCCTTGAGGCCCAGCTTCTTGGCCTCCAGGTGCACAGCGATGTAGATACCGGTGAAATACAGCACGGCAGGCAGGATGGCCCGCATGGCGATGGTGCTGTACGCCTCGCCGGTGAACTCGGCCATGAGGAAGGCGGCCGCGCCCATGATGGGCGGCATGATCTGGCCGCCGGTGGAAGCAGCCGCTTCCACGGCGCCGGCAAACTCGCCCTTATAGCCGGTCTTCTTCATCATGGGGATGGTGACGGAGCCGGTGGTCACGGTGTTGCCCACAGAGGAGCCGGACACCATGCCGCACAGGGCGGAGGAGATGACAGCCACCTTGGCGGGGCCGCCGGGGGCGGCGCCGGCCACGGCGTTGGCCAGGCTGATGAAGAAGCTGGCGATGCCGGTGCGCTCCAGGAACGCGCCGAAGATGATGAACACCACGATGAACTTGGCGCACACGTTCACCGGACCGCCGAAAATACCGTTGGTGGTGTAGAACATGGTGCGGATCACCTGGTAGATGGTCATGCGCAGCTGCTCAGCGGAGAAGGGGTTGGACCCCATCAGGTTGAAGAACGTATAGATGAGCAGCGCACCCGCCACGCACAAAATGGGCAATCCCACACACCGGCGGCAAAGCTCCACCAGTGCCAGAATGGCGATGAGGCCCACGATCATATAGAGATGGTTCTGCATGACACGGGCGGACA
>CAUWEK010000346.1:0-1603 GCA_963557435.1 uncultured Dysosmobacter sp. | reverse complement strand
AAGGGTGCATATTGTCGCAGCTGGTCCACGATCTCCTGCTTGTTGATATCGCCGCCGTGAAGGATGGCGTCGGCGGTTTGCAAATACTCCAGCACCGCCGGCCGCAGCAGGCCGTGGGTGTCGGAGAGAATGGCGATCTTCATTTGGTTCCTCCTATCACGGCTCGATGCTGCGGATCTTTATCAGATCACCGCTGCACAATGCCTCCAGATTGCGGAAGATCTTCTCCGCGTCCCAGTCCCACCACCGAAGCTGCAGCAGATAGTCGCTCAGCTCCCGGTCAAAGCGGGGACGGATCACGCAGCAGGGATTCCCGGCGGCAATGGTGTAAGGCGGGATATCCCCTGCCACCACAGAGTTCGCCCCGATGATGGCGCCGTCACCGATATGGGTGCCGGGCAGAATGGTGACATTCTGCCCGATCCATACATCGTTTCCTACGACCGTATCTCCCTTCAAAGGCAGCTCGTCTAAAGAAGGCGTGCACTTCTCCCAGCCATGGGCAAAGATATTGAACGGGTAAGTGGTCACAGAGGCCATGCGGTGATTGGCCCCGTTCATCACAAACTCCACGCCCTTTCCGATGGCGCAGAACTTCCCGATGATGAGCTTGTCTCCGATAAATTCGTAGTGGTGTGTCACATGGGCCTCAAAGTCCTCGCCGCCGGTGGCAGCATCATCATAGTAGGTATACGCACCCACCTGGATGTTGGGGCGGGTGATGACATTCTTGATATAACAGACGCTGGGAATGTTTTCGTTGGGATGGACAGCGTCCGGATTGGGTCCAAACATAGCATGACCTCCTTATCTGCCGGGATTTTGCTGGATCTCCCGGTAAAATTTGCGGGCGTTCTCCAGGTCCCGTGTATTCGGGTGGCCCTTGGCGATGCCGCCCACCAGCTTGAAAGGGCCAAAAGTGTCATACCCACGACAGGAGAATTCCCCCAGCAGCAGACTCTCTTTCTCGCGGGCGATATCTTCAAGGTCCTTTGCCCCGCTGCCTTTGGCCCCGCCGTAGGTATAGACAAAAAACACCGGCTTGCCCGCCGGCAGGTGCTGCCGGGCAAAGGTCAGGACGCTCTTCTGGAATTTCCCGAAATAGACGCCGGAGGCAAAGCCCACGCAGTCGTATTCCTCCAGCCGTACACTCTGGCGGGCCGTCACATCGATGAGGTCGAGATCCCCCTCCTCCGCCATGGCTTCCAGCAATTTGCGGGTATTTCCATGGTGGCGGGAGTAGTAACAAACAGCGGTTTTCACGGGTGGTCCCCTCCCTGCAGCGTCCACCCAAAGTCGTTGTGGTAGATCATCTGGCGGGTCATACCGCCGTCGATGCAGATGTTCTCCCCGGTGATAAAGCCCGCCTTGTCCGAGCAGAGGTACAGCACCATATGGGCGATGTCCATGGGGTTGCCCACCCGGCCCGCAGGCTGCTGGACCGCGTCCGGGCCCTCGTAGACGGTATAAGCGGTATCGATCCAGCCGGGCGAGATGGAATTCACCCGCACCCGGCCGGAAAAGCTCACCGCCAGCGCGTGGGTCAGGGCGGAGATGCCGCCCTTGGCCGCCGTGTAGCTCTCCGTCTGGGGCTGGCTCATCC
>CAUWEK010000345.1:0-1610 GCA_963557435.1 uncultured Dysosmobacter sp. | reverse complement strand
CACCTCCAGATCGTATCCCTGACCGTAACCGGTATAGCTGCCCTTGAAGAGATTGAGCGTTTTCAGCGCGCCGGCCATGGCATTATAGTCCACGGCATCGGAGTAGCTGAAGGAGTAATTTCCCTGATAGTCCACCACGGCGGTCTTGGAGGTCACCATGAACAGCGCGGAGGTGTCCTCTGCCACCAGATAGCGGTGGTTGGGGATCAGGGCGGTCCCGCTGGAAACGGCGGTACCGGTGGTCACGTCCACCACAGTGCCGGTAGGGAAAGAGAGCTGTGCGCTTCCGGCCAGGAGCATCACACTGGTCCCGGTGGTACCCAGAAGAACGTCCTGCGCCTTCAGCCGGCTTTCCGTCCAGAAAGCCGCCGTGCTCCCGGAGGAGGTTTGACCGGTCTCTCCCTGCAGGATCTGCGCGTCGGACTGGTCCAGCTTTTCCTCTATCTGGCGGTCCACCGAGTCGGTGAAAATATCGGTCAGGTAGGAAAGAGAGATCAGGGGGTCCCCTGCGTCACCCGCTGCGGCAGCAGAAGCGGCGAGAATGCACAGCAGGAGCCCTACCGTGATCGCAAATACCTTCTTTTGTTTCATTGGAGGGTAGTATTCCTTTCTCCGAGCCGCGTTCAGCGGTTGGCAATCCGATAGCTGAGGGTCAAAAGGCTGTCTGCAAAATGGATGTTTTCAAATTTCACATCCGCAGAACCGCTCATCAGCTCCACGTTCGTGAAATTCCAAAAGCCACGGACTCCCAGATCAATGAGTCGGTTGGCGGTATCCTGGGCCACAGACTGCGGGATGGTCAGCACCACCACATCCACCTTGTGCTCCCGGATGAAGCTGTCCAGGTCGTTCATGGAATAGATGGGGACACCGTTAACGGAGGTCCCGATCACGGAAGGGGAGATGTCGAATGCGGCGTCTACGGTAAAGCCGGTGTGGGAGAAGGGGAAGTTCTGCAGCAGCGCGTGGCCGAGATTGCCCACGCCGATCATGACAAGGTGATGGTCATTGTCCACGCCCAGAATGTGCCCAATCTCCGCACGAAGCTCCTCTACGTTGTATCCGTAGCCCTGCTGGCCGAATTCACCAAAGCAGCTGAAGTCCTGCCGGATCTGGGAGGCGGTGATGTTCATCTCCTGGCCCAGGGAGTGGGAGGAGATACGGACTACACCGCGGCTGCAAAGATCGGTGAGCTGGCGGTAATATCTGGGAAGACGCCGGATTACGGCGTCAGAAATATTTTCTTTTTTCAAAGTGCTCAACTCCTGTTTGGTGTATCGTTAAAATATTCGCAAATGTAGTTTAACGCAAAAACCAGAACTTGTCAAATTTTTTAACAATCTGGAATTGAAAAAATTTTTGAAAAAGGGGTTTACATAGAGGGAAAATCTTGCTATACTACTCAAAGACGTGTGAGTGATCCATGTCTTGTATAAATGCGCCCGTAGCTCAGTTGGATAGAGTGACAGACTCCGACTCTGTAGGCCACTGGTTCGAATCCAGCCGGGCGTACCAAAAAGTCACCGTAAGTCATTTGCTTACGGTGACTTTTATTTTTTGCCTTGCTAGAGCTCTTGTAATAAATACCATGCGGAAGCACAGCACTACTT
>CAUWEK010000344.1:0-1651 GCA_963557435.1 uncultured Dysosmobacter sp. | reverse complement strand
TGGCCTTATTGCAAGGCGTTTACCACTTCTTTGAAGGCTTTGCCGCGCTCCATAAAGTTTTTGAAGCGGTCAAAAGAAGTACTGGCGGGAGAGAGAATGACCACATCCCCCTCCACGGCCCGCTCCCGGGCGATGCCAGCCGCCTGGTGGTAGTCCTCTACATCGATGATCTCCAGCCCCTGGTAGTTCTCCGCCCGCTCTACGCTCTCCCGGATGACACCGGCAGTTGCACCGCACAGCAGCAGCAGTTTTACATGGTCATTGACCACAGGTCCCAGTTCGGCATAGCTGATGCCTTTGTCTTTTCCGCCGGCGATGAGGATCACCTTCTCCGGAAAGGACCGCAACCCGGCAATGGTACGGCTGGGGCTGGAGGCAATGGAATCGTTATACCACCGCACGCCGTCCAGTGTCCGAATCAGCTCGATCCGGTGCTCCACTCCGCCAAAGCTCCTGGCAAAGTCCGCGATCTGGTCATCATTTACCATTCCGTCCACTGCGGCGATGGCAGCCAGATAGTTCTCCACGTTGTGCTCTCCCGGCAGCCGGATATCCTCCCGGGTCATGACTACCCGTTCCTGGCCGCCGTGCCGGGCAATGATCTTTCCGTCCCGAAGGAACACACCGTCCTCCACCTCGTTTTTCCGGGAGAAGAGCCGCGCCCGGCCCAGCGCCCGCTCCGCCTGCTGGGCGGTGATGGAATTATCCGCATTAAATATAGCAATATCCTGCGCAGATTGATGTGTAAAGATATTTTCCTTTGCAGTGATATACTCCGCAAAATCCTTGTGGACATCCAGATGATTGGGGGAGAGATTGGTAATGACCGCGATATGGGGACTACGCCTCATGGTCATCAGCTGGAACGAAGACAACTCCAGCACCGCCACATCCTCCGGCCGGATAGTAGCCGTTTCCGCCAGCAGCGGATGACCGATATTACCGCCCAGGTGGACCGTCTTCCCTGCCGCGCGCAAAAGCTCGGCAATGATCGTTGTGGTAGTGGTCTTTCCGTCACTTCCGGTCACCGCGATGATCGGGCAGGGACACACCTCAAAAAATACCTCCATCTCGGAAGTGAGCGTACTCCCACCAGCAACCGCAGCCGCCAGCTCCGGCACATCAGGGCGCATCCCCGGCGTCCGGAAGATCACATCCTCATTAAGCCCATTCAGGTATCCCTCTCCCAGACACAGCCGGCAGCCCATGGCCTCCAGATGGTCCGCATAGTCTCCAAGGGCCTGACGCTGCTGCCGATCCCGTGCCGTTACCGAAACGCCCCGCGCAGCCAACAGCTCAATCAGCGGGCGGTTGGACACGCCAATGCCGATTACGGCCACTGTCTTCCCTTGCAGAGAATCCAGATACTGTTCAAATTTCATGAAAATCGCTCCTTATGATCTCGCACACAGGCGATGATTCCATACAGGGGAATTATACCTCAGCTGCCCTAAAATTACAACCGCGCAATCCCAGTCTCTCCTGGTTTTACTTCTTTCCGGCAGCGGCTTTCCGTTGACATTCCGCGGCGTTTCCTGTAAAATGACTGATGCGAGGAAAACAGACAGTCGCGTGGACAGGCCGAAAGGCCGTTCATGAGGAAAGTCCGGGCTCCACAGGGCAAGAATAACGGGTAACGCCCGCCGAAGGC
>CAUWEK010000343.1:0-1656 GCA_963557435.1 uncultured Dysosmobacter sp. | reverse complement strand
ACCCCGATGTCACGACTGACAAGCCCTTTCACATGGATGAGGAGTTGATACGTCGAAAGAGCAAGCGAAGCAAGGTGAAATACTACGCTAAGTCTATATGGTTCAACAGGCACAAGATCACGTTAGAGCGAATCGTTTTTAACGTGAAGGGAATGCTGGGTTATAAAAACGGGTGTTAAGTATGCAGATCTACAAAACCTTTGATACCCTCAGGCGCTATTGGCGGCAGATGAGGTTGATTACCATTAGAGACGGCTGGAAGAAGATGGCGTTTATGAAGCGCCATCATTACTTTGCATCTGTAGGAGAGAACTGCTATTACCAGTCGAACCTTCTGCCCGCGGAGCCATTCCTTGTCTCATTTCACGATAACGTGGCTGTCTCGGCGGGGGTTCGGATAGTTACGCATTCCGCATTGAATACGGTCTTTAATCATGCTGAGGGCAGCGATCGATATCTCTGCCGGTACGGCAGGGTCGAGATCGGGAGTAACGTTTACATCGGTGCTGACGCAATCATCAATTACGGGGTCACAGTTGGCGACAACTGCATCATCGCAGCAGGGGCAGTTGTGACCAAGGACGTCCCTTCCGGTTCCGTAGTGGGCGGTGTCCCTGCAAGAATAATCGGGACCTATGAGGAGTCAAGAAGAAAACTACTTGCCTTCTCGGAGCCCTATCTTGAAAAAGGATTGCGAGAGCCTTGTACGGTCGAAGAAATGGTTAGCTGTGAAAATGAATAGCGCGTTGACTGCGTGCATTTGAAGGCATCGGTGCTGAATCACCGTTTGTAAAGGCTTGCTGCAATCATTATTGCTGCATAGAAATTGTTATTTATAGAGCGCTAATTACTAGCCTCCACGGAAGTTCGGACTAGCTGGATGATCCGGCAAACAAATCATATTGCCGTTTTTACAAGCTATGTATCTGGTTCAACACGGTCGATGAAATGAAAGAGAGACAGATGGGCGGAGTTACAGATCATATACGTAAGAGCATTCAGTCTAGAACCCTTATAGGCGACGCGTTTTCTTGCTGCTTGATGCCTCTTGGGTTCGGAGATAAGTATTTAATCGGCTTAAACAGTATGTATAAGGCATATTCGTGGGTAGCAAAGAAGCTCGGCCCCTTTTATAAAGACTATCTCAATTCTGCCAGGTCATTGTCTGGGCAAACATCTTCTAGCGGCGGGGCAAGCAAGACCGTATGGGTATGTTGGTTTCAAGGGATTGAAAACGCTCCCGCTGTTGTTCGTCAGTGCTATGCCTCTCTTGAGGAATGGCTTAGCGATTGGGATATCGTGACGATCACTTCGGAGAATTATGACCAATACGTCTCCATTCCTGATTACATTGTAGATAAATGGAAGCGTGGGATTATATCCCATACTCATATTTCTGATATCTTGCGCGTTGCGTTGCTTGTGGAACACGGCGGCCTTTGGGTTGACGCCACCACATTCATGACGGGACCACTCCCAGATTATGTATTGGATAACGAACTCTTTGTCTATCGCAACGGATGGATGGACAAAGACGTGATTAACATGGAGAATTGGTTCATATATTCTAGGTGCGGTGGAAACCGTTTTCTCAGGCAGGTTCGTTGAGGGCGCCCTGATCTTGCAGCTCGAGCATGATCTCAACCAAGCGCTCCG
>CAUWEK010000342.1:0-1657 GCA_963557435.1 uncultured Dysosmobacter sp. | reverse complement strand
ACCCGACTGCAGGCGCTGATCATGTTCATCCGCGTGCTGGGTGAGGAGGAGCAGGCCCTTGCCTGGTCCGGCAGCCAGCCTTTCACGGATATCGCTCCGGGCACTCAGTCGGAAAAATATGTGGGCTATGCCTATGAAAAGGGCTATACCAACGGCTATTCCGCCACCACTTTCCGCCCCAGCCAGGCCATCTCCGCCAATCAGTACGTGGAGTTTATGCTGCGGGCACTGGGATACAGCTCCGCAGACAACAAGGTGGTCTCTGACGCGCTGGAGCGGGCTCTGAACTGCTCTTTGCTGACCCCCGGTGAGGTCTCCATGCTGCAAAATACCTCGTTCCTGCGGGCCGATCTGGTCTACATCTCCTACTACGCCCTGGATGCCCAGCTCTCCGGCGACACCCGTACGCTGCGGGATACTTTGCTGCAGCGGGGCATCTTTACCGCCGCCCAGTCCCAGACTGCTGCCGACATGGTCACCAGCCAGAGAAAATAAATGTCACGTCTTTGACCCCGTTGCCATACTATGGACTGAGGCCGATTCCGGTCTACGTCTTTTAGGAGGTTTCCTGTATGTGCAATAACGGTTTTGGTGGCGGTAACTGCTGCTGGATCATCATCCTGCTCATCATCATCTGGTGCTGCTGCGGCAACAGCGGTTGGAGCGGCAACAACGGCGGCTGCGGCTGTGGCTGCGGCGGCAACGGCGGCTGCAACCCCTCCCCCTGCTGCTGAACGTTCATAAGAAAGCGCCCCGGGAAATTCCCGGGGCGCTTTACGTTTTAAAGATAGCCCATGTGCTCTGCCAGGATCTTCACACCCAGCAGAATCAAAATAATGCCGCCCACGATCTCGGCCCGCTTTTCATAGCGCGACCCGAAGAAGTTTCCGATGGCAACGCCCGCCAGCGAAATACAGAACGTGGTGCAGCCGATCAGGGAAACGGCCGGCAGGATGGCGACATCCAAAAACGCAAAGGTGACGCCCACCGCCAGCGCGTCGATGCTGGTGGCAACGGCCATGGCCAGCAGCTGCCGCAGATCCAGCTTTTCCTCCGAGGCGCAGGAGGGCTCCGCCTCCTCCTTTTCCCCAAGCGCCTCCCGGAGCATGCTGCCGCCGATCATCAGCAGCAATACAAACGCCACCCAATGATCGATTCCCTGAATGGACCCGGCAAAACGGGAAGCCAGCAGCCATCCCGCCAAGGGCATGAGCGCCTGAAATCCGCCGAAAAACAGCGCGATGACCGCGCCCCGGCGCAGATTCAGCTTCGACATGGACAAGCCCTGGCAAATGGCCACCGCAAAAGCATCCATGGAAAGACCGATGCCGATCAAAAACAACTCCAACAGGCTCATTGCAACTTCCCGCTCCCAAAACGTTTTTAGAGAATCACCGGCACACTCCGGCAAATCTGCACGCGCGAAGGTGTGACGGTGCAGTCCCACGCGCACACCCGCACTCCGGCAGACGCGGCCTGCCGCAGGGCTTGGCCGAACGCCGGATGGGTCTCGTCATTGGGCGCCACAGAACGCGCATTTGGGAATTGTACCACGAAAAAGAGCGTAGCGTCAAGGCCCGCTTTCACCGCCCGCTCCAGTTCCTGGATGTGCTTGACCCCCCGCTCCGTAGGTGCGTCCGGAAAACGGGCCGCGCCG
>CAUWEK010000341.1:0-1673 GCA_963557435.1 uncultured Dysosmobacter sp. | reverse complement strand
ATGTGGCGACCCACCGGCAGAAAGACGATCAGAAGGGTATTTTCTTCTGGGACAGAGATTTGCCCGCCCTGGTGGACAGACTGAAGGCGGAGTATACAGGCAACATCTGGATCTGCGGTGGTGCGTCCGTGGCCGGGCAGCTTTTAAGAGCAAGCCGTATCGACAAGCTGTGGCTCTCAATCATCCCCACTGTGCTGGGCAGAGGCGTGCGTCTATTTCCAGAGCTTCCGCAGGAACTGCCGCTGAAGTTGGAAAGGACGGATCATTGGAACGGAATCGTGGATCTGGTGTACCTGCAAAGAGAACTGTGAAAAGCGGAGTGTCCGATTTCCGGACACTCCGCTTTCAGTATTGCGTGGTAATCTCGCCCTCTCCGATCCCGTAGAGGCGGCGGAACTCCTTCCAGCGGTTGACCTCCCCGGCGATGTGATAGAGCATGGTGGGGTACAGCTTTTGTCCCTCCCAGCGCAGGCGAGTGATGTCCAGTTGGAACACCGCGCTATATGTGCAGGGGATCTAGGAGAAATAGTGGTCGAAATACTCCTTCCGGAGCCAGGTCTCCCGGTCAATGGGGGTAAACGTCATCAGTTCCACGCCTCCTTGGCTTCGTGTTGTCGCTGCCTTCATTATAAGCGGAACAGTGCAAAAGCACAACGGGAAAGCGTATCCAGGCCCTGCAGGCCGGTCAAAGAATGCAGAAACTGTTCATTTCTCCCGCGGCTTTCTCTGGTATCATGAAACCCACTTTTTGAAACCAGCCGGGGAGGTACGTATGGAATTCACCTGTCACACCACTTACGATCAAAAGGCGCTGACCGCCACGAGCAGAGCTCTGCAAAAGGCCATCCGCGCCGAGCAAAGTCTTTTTCCCGCCACCGGTATTTGTTTCTCATCGCTTTGGCAGCCTTTTCATTTCGGCTTTCATGGGGACAGCTTGGCAGGTAGCTCTCAGCTGTGTGGTCATCTTCGGACTGCTGCTGATTTACTGGAAAGAAAACTCTATCAATGCGTACTTTGCAAAACGATGGTCTTTTCCAAACACAGATTTTGCCGACACCGCCTTCTATCCCGACCACTTCCTGGTAAAGATCGCCGCGGCGGAGTCCAGGTGGCAGTATGATAAGGTCCTGGCTCTGACGAAAACCGACTCATACCTGGTTTTCGTCATGGGCAAGAACCACGCCCTGGCCTTCGAGAAGGCCGCGTGCTAGAGGGCTGCAGTCTCCCAGAATTCCGCCGCTTCCTGAAGGGACAGTCCGGGCAGAGCATTCAGAACATCGAAAGATAAAGAAACATGAAGAAAGGCTGCAAAATCGCTCTGGTAGGCGGTCTGGCCGCAGCGGTCGATATCGCCGCCCGCTGGAAGTGGATGATCCGGATACCCCTCAAGGAGTTCACCCGGTACGCCCTCTACATAGCGGTCCTGGACAATGAAATCTGCCGCAACGAACTAGAGGGCAACCGGATCGGCGACTAGGTCATCACATTTGCCCCCGGAGCGGAAACCCTGCAGGAGCGCCACCACCTCTTTCTGGAGCTGAACCGGACCAAGAGCCGCCGACAGCTCCAACAGGAGATCGCCGACATGGAGCAGCGGCTCCAGGACTCCCGGCAGTACAGGGACCGGCCCAAGGAGCAGCTGGAGGTGGAGTTTGCCGGACAGGGCACCAAAT
>CAUWEK010000340.1:0-1690 GCA_963557435.1 uncultured Dysosmobacter sp. | reverse complement strand
CCCCAAGAACGCCACCGGCATTGTCACTCTGGAAAAGACCGTCCGTGAGTCCAAGAAGGACACCGGCAAGAACAACGCCTCCGCTGTCATCACCGACGGCTTCGCCCACAATGCCACCGCATCCACGGGCGACATCGTGGAGTATCAGATCATTTCCACGCTGCCCACCATCACCTCCGCAGCTACCTACCTCACCGACTATACTTTCACCGACCTGCTCTCCCGTGGTCTGACCTACGACGCTAACACTCCTGTGGTCGTTGAGTGGTTCAGCGACGCAGAATGCACCCAGAAGGTAGCCACTTGGAACGAAGCCGACGGCAAGTTCTCCATGCAGCGCACCGACAACAAGGACGGCACGACTACCATGAAGATCGCCATGACCGAGGCAGGTCTGGCTGAGATCAACGCTGCTGCTCCCGCTGCCAACAATGTCAATGGCGCTCTGTATGCCGGTTACTCCAACTACACCGTCCGCATCACCTACGCCGCACAGCTCAACCCGGACGAGTCCATGGTCTACGGTGACGCTGGCAACCCCAACACGGTCCTTTTGAACTGGAAGCGTACCAGCGCAGATTACTTCGACACTCTGATCGATGACTGCCACATCTACACCTACGGCATCAACCTGACCAAGAAGTTCAGCGATCAGAAGGAAGATCAGTCCCTGTTCGATGATGTCATCTTCAAGGTGCAGAATGAAAGCGATGGTTACTTCGTGCAGGCTACCCTGAACGCCAAGGAAGGCATCTGGTATGTCACCGGTCACACTCCCAACGAGGAGGACGCCACCCGGATCCACCCCGTGGACTGGAACGGCAAGAAGGGTCAGATCGTCATCAAGGGTACTGAGGATGACAACTACATCATGACCGAGATCGAGACTGCCAACGGCTACACGCTGCTGAAGGAAAACATCAAGCTGGACATCACCTCCACCGATGATCCCGCCCGTCCCTGCTCCATCTACGCCGATCAGGAGGTTCTGGGCGTGATCCAGAACGACCCCCGGTACAACTTCAACGGCGGTCTGGATCTGCACCTCGCCAACATCCCCCAGAAGGAGCTGGCTCATAACTACCGGACTGCATCCGCTACTGTGGACGGCAATGCCGTGACCATGCTGAATGACGAGTCCGACACCACCTCCACCAACGCCATCGTACCTCTGAGCGTGGTCAACACCCACGGCTTCGACATCCCCGGTTCTGGTTCTACCGCCATGCTGGTGATGGTTTCCGCTGGTGCTGCTCTGGTGATCTTCGGTATCATCTTCATCATCGCACGGAAGAAGAAGGAAAATGCCTGATCCTAAACCCGCAAAAAGCGGTAGATGGAAGCGGTTCTTGCCAACTGCCATCGTCCTGCTGGGCGTTTTGGTGATCTGCTATCCGTTTATCGCATTCCGATACAATGCCCGCCACCAATCTCTGGTGGCGGCAGAGTATCACCAACAGATCCAGCAAAAAGATGACCGTGATCTGCAAGCGGATCTGGAGGCGGCTAAGCAATACAACGCCGGTCTGCAAGACGGCAGCGTTGACGGACTGGATCCTGCCAACTCCGGGTATCAGGACACCCTTTCCACCCCGGACGGCGCTATGGCGGTGCTGAGAGTGCCGTCCATCGGCGTGGAGCTGCCCATCTACCACGGCGCAGCCCGGAAGCGGCTGCTCTGGGCGGTGTC
>CAUWEK010000339.1:0-1698 GCA_963557435.1 uncultured Dysosmobacter sp. | reverse complement strand
CAAGGGCCAGAAGATCATGGTGGAGTTCGTCTCCGCCAACCCCACCGGCCCCATGCACATGGGCAACGCCCGGGGCGGCGTTCTGGGAGACACCCTGGCGGCGGTGCTCTCCGCCTGCGGCGCCGACGTGACGAGCGAGTTCTATGTCAACGACGCCGGCCATCAGATCGACAAGTTCGCCCACTCCATCGAGGCCCGCTACCTCCAGATCATCCTGGGCGAGGATGCGGTGGAGTTCCCGGCCGACGGCTATCAGGGCGGCGACATCCGGGATCTGGCCCAGGCATACTACGACCAGCACGGCGACGAGCTTTTGAACGTGCCCGAGGCGGAGCGCCAGGAAAAGCTGGCCCAGTTCGGCCTTTCCGTGAACCTGCCCAAGATGAAGTCCGACCTGGAGCGCTACAAGATCCACTACGACAACTGGTTCTATGAGTCCACCCTCCACGAAAGCGGCTATGTGGCCGAGACCGTGGCGCTGCTGGCAGAGCGGGGCTGGACCTACGAAAAGGACGGCGCCGTGTGGCTCAGGACCGCCGACATCCTCCGGGATCACTTCCGCAAGGCCGGCAAGAAGGAAGCGGACATTGAGAAGCTGGACCTGAAGGACGATGTGCTGCGCCGCGCCAACGGGTTCTACACCTACTTTGCCGCCGACATCGCCTATCACCGCAACAAGTTTGCCGTCCGCGGCTTCGACAAGGTCATCAACGTCTGGGGCGCCGACCACCACGGCCATGTGGCCCGCCTGAAGGGTGCGCTGGACGCCCTGGGTCTCAACGGCTCCGAGAAGCTGGACATCGTGCTCATGCAGCTGGTGAAGCTGTTGCGGGACGGCGAGGTGGTGCGCATGTCCAAGCGTACCGGCAAGGCCATCTCCCTGAGTGATTTGCTGGACGAGATCCCCGTGGACGCCGCCCGCTGGTTCTTCAACGCCAAGCCCGACACCCAGATGGACTTCGACCTGGGCCTGGCCGTCCGGGAGGACAGCGAGAACCCCATCTACTATGTGGAGTACGCCCACGCCCGCATCTGCTCGCTGCTGCGGACGTTGGGCGAGGAGGGCGTGCAGGTGCCCGCCCAGGCGGATGTGGACATGTCCCTCCTGACCGGTGAGACGGAAAAGGCCCTTATCAAGCAGATCGCCCAGTTCTGCGAGGAGATCAAGCTCTCGGCCCGGGACTACGATCCCAGCCACATCAACCGCTATCTCCAGGAGCTGGCCGGCTGCTTCCACCGCTTCTACACCGCCTGCCGCATCAAGGGCGAGGAGCCGGGCGTCATGGCTGCTCGCCTCAAGCTGGCGGACGACACCCGCGTGGTGCTGAAAAACGGCCTGAAGCTCATCGGCGTGGATGCGCCGGAGAAGATGTGATCCGGGAGAAAACAAGCACGACCAGGGGGCGGGGGCATACCCGCCCCCTTTTTTACATCCCTGATGGGGGACAGGAGGTACCTATGTTTGAAAATCGCTATGAGATCACCCGGAAGCTGTACGCGGACTGGGCCCGGCGGCCGGTGCTGCTGACAGGGCGGCGCCGTATCCCGCTTTTGCCGGTGCTGGTGGCAGTGGGCTGCGGCGTGATGTTGGTGCGCTCCGTGCTGGACGGCAGATGGGGCTACGGGGCCATGTTCGCCCTGCTGCTGGCGCTGACCGCCCTGCTGCTGCTCCTCCCCACCGGGTATGAAGGGGCCGTC
>CAUWEK010000338.1:0-1703 GCA_963557435.1 uncultured Dysosmobacter sp. | reverse complement strand
CAGGCCGTCCTTCTCCTCGCAGTAGAGGCGGTCCTTGATGATATCCAGATAGAAGTTGGAGAGCTCCACCACGCAGAAGTCGTTGACGGCGTGGGTGACGGCGTTGAACTCATAGTCCCGATAGGCCTGCTCGCACTTGACCATCAGGGCGCCCAGCCGGGTGACGGCCCAGCGGTCCAGCTCCAGCATGTCGGCAGGGGCCACCAGCTGGTCGGCGTCAAAGCCGCTGAGGTTGCCCAGGCAGTACCGGGCGGTGTTGCGGAACTTCAGATAGTTCTGGCTCAGCTGCTTGAAGATGTTGTCAGAGCAGCGCATATCGGCGTGGTAATCGGCGCTGGCCGCCCACAGGCGCAGCAGGTCCGCGCCGTACTTGTCGAAGATCTCATAGGGGTCCATGCCGTTGCCCAGGGACTTGTGCATGGCCTTGCCCTCGCCGTCCACGGTCCAGCCGTGGGTGACGCACTCCTTGAAGGGCGCACCCTGGCCGAAGGCGCCCACAGCGGTGAGCAGAGAGGACTGGAACCAGCCGCGGTACTGATCCAGGCCCTCCAGGTACATGGTGGCGGGCCAGAAGCCCTGATCCCGCTTCATGGCGGCGAAGTGGGTGGAGCCGGAGTCGAACCAGCCGTCCAGGGTGTCCTCTTCCTTCTCGAAGCCGCTCTTTCCGCCGCAGTGGGGGCAGGTGAAGCCCTCGGGCAGGATCTCCTCGGCGGTCTTGGCGAACCAGGCGTTGGAGCCCTCCTTCTCAAAGAGGGCGGAGATGGCGGCGATGGTCTCGTCGGTGCAGATGGGCTTGCCGCAGTCCTTGCAGTACACCACGGGGATGGGCAGGCCCCACTTGCGCTGACGGGAGATGCACCAGTCGTTGCGCTCGCGGATCATGGACTTCATGCGGTCAATGCCCCAGCCGGGCACCCAGCGCACGTCGTCGCAGGCGGCGCAGGCCTCGTCCTTGAAGGCCTCCACGGAGCAGAACCACTGGGGCGTGGCCCGGAAGATGATGGGGCCCTTGCAGCGCCAGCAGTGGGGATAGGAGTGGACGATGTCCTCGCTGGCGAAGAGCATGCCGCTCTCCTTCATATCGTTCAGGATCACGGGGTTGGACTCGTCGGTCTTCATGCCGGCGTACTTGCCGGCGTACTCGGTGTGGCGGCCCTGGTCGTCCACGGGCACCACCATGTCCATGCCGTAGCGCTTGCAGGTCTGGTAGTCGTCGGCGCCGAAGCCGGGAGCCGTGTGGACGCAGCCGGTACCGGAGTCCATGGTGACGTAGTCGGCGTTCACCAGGCGGGAAGTCTTGGGCAGGAAGGGATGATCGGCCAGCATGTTTTCAAAGAAGGAGCCAGGATGGGTCTCCAGGATCTCGTAGCTTTCAAAGCCGCCGATCTTCATGACCTTCTCCGTCAGGGCCTCGGCCATGATATAGATCTCTCCGTTGGGGGCCTTCACCAGGGCATAGGCCTCGTCGGGATGCAGGGCGATGGCAAGGTTGCCGGGCAGGGTCCAGATGGTGGTGGTCCAGATCACGAAGAAGAGCTTGCTCTTATCCACATGGGAGAGCTTGCCCTGGTCGTCGTGCATGGGGAACTTCACATACACGGTGGTGCAGGGATCGTCCTGATACTCGATCTCCGCCTCGGCCAGGGCCGTCTCGTCGTGGGGGCACCAGTACACGGGCTTGAGGCCCTTGTAGATATAGCCCT
>CAUWEK010000337.1:0-1722 GCA_963557435.1 uncultured Dysosmobacter sp. | reverse complement strand
GTCAGGATCAGCCGCTTGATCTCCCGGCGGTCAGCACAGCCCTGGACGCACTGGAAGATGGCGGAGTGCTCCGAGTCCACAGGTACGATCTCCGCACCGGCAGCGTCTGCCGCGTCCATGACCAGCTCGCCGGCGCACACCAGCGTCTCCTTGTTGGCCAGGGCGATGCGCTTTTTTTCACCGATGGCCGCCAGCGTGGGCTCCAGACCCACCATGCCTACCACGGCGGTGACCACCGTATCCGCCTCCGGTATCACGGCGGCGTCCATCAGGGCGGCGTGGCCTCCCAGCACCTTCGTATCCGTGTCCTGAATCCGCACAGCCAGGTCTCTGGCCGCTGCCTCGTCGGTCAATACGGCCAGGCGGGGGCGGAACTTACGCACCTGCGCTTCCATCCGCTCCACGCTGGCATTGGCGGTGAGGGCCGCCACCTGCAGCCCCATCTGCTCTGCCACATCCAGGGTCTGGCGGCCGATGGAACCGGTGGAGCCCAAAATTGAAATCGTCTTACTCATAATCCTATCCTATTCCAAAAAGCTGAAAACAATCCTAAAAACTACAAAATGGCATCCAGATCAGTATATGCCCATGTACAGGACCAGCCATACGAAAGGCGCCACGAAGGTCACGGAGTCGAACCGGTCCAGCACGCCGCCGTGGCCGGGCAGGAGATTGCCATAGTCCTTGACGCCGAACTCCCGCTTGATGACGGAAAAGCTCAGATCACCGATCTGGCTGATGGCGCTGCCCACCAGGCCGAACAGTGCCAGAAGGCCAAAGTCCCAGAAGGCGTCCGCAAGGACATAGGAGCCTACCGCCATCATCAGTGCCGTACCGATGACGCCGCCCACCAGACCGCCCACAGCACCCTCCACAGTCTTTTTGGGACTGACGGGGGTCAGCTTGTGCTTGCCGAACAGCAATCCGGCAAAGAAGGCGAAGGTATCAGACCCGAAGGAGATGCACAGGGGAAAGAACACCAGCAGCATTCCCGTGTACGGCATCATCCTTAGCCGCAGCAGGCAGCTGAGCATCAGCGGGAACACCAGCCCCGCAAAAAGCGCAGCGGTGACGGCGGCAAAGGGGACAGGCCGTGCGCCGCCATAGCGGCTGATGGACACCACGAACAGCGCCAGCACCAGCAGCGCGCCCAGCAGCGCCGTCAAAGGCAGTACCGGCAGTGCGGTCAGCTCCGCGTATTGGATGGACAGCTCCATGTATACGCACACGGGCACCAGTACTGCCGAGAGCACGCTCAGGGGGATCAGGGGCTTCCCCGCCTCTCCGGCTACCGCATGCATCAGCTCCCAGGCGCCTACGCCGCACATGCCGCACACCAGCAGCATGGTGGCCCATTCGGGCGCCACTCCCAGCACCAAAATCAAAAACGGGATGCCGACTACGGCAACCATCACGCGTTTGAACATAAAATCAGCCCTTTAACTGTAAAGTGTTATTTCATTACACCGCCGAAGCGGCGGTCTCTCTTGCGGAATGCATCGATGGCACGGTCCAGCTCCGCCTCGTCGAAGTCGGGCCAGAGGGTATCCGTGTAGTAAAACTCTGAATAGGCGCATTGCCACAAGAGGAAGTTGGAAAGCCGCAGCTCTCCGCTGGGCCGGATGATGAGCTCTGGATCAGGGATTCCGGCGGAGTCCAGATAGTCGGAGAACATGGCCTCATTCAGTTCCTCGGGCCGCTTCTTCCCCTCCGCGCAGTCCG
>CAUWEK010000336.1:0-1733 GCA_963557435.1 uncultured Dysosmobacter sp. | reverse complement strand
AGTCCAAGTAGGAGGAAAAGAGCCCCTCCTCCAGCTCCTCCGGCTTCCGCTTTCCGGATGCGCAGTCTGCGGCAAACTGCCGGGCCGCCCGCAAAATCTCGTCCCGGCCGCCGTAGTTGAGGCAGACGTTGGCCTGGAAATCATCCTTGGAGAGGTGCTCCGTGATCTCATCCGTCTCATGGGCCAGGGCCCGCAGTTCCGGGGAAATGGGGGTCATGTCTCCGAAAAAGTGCAGCCGGATATGGTCACGCTCCATGGTGTCTACTGCCTCCAGAAGGTACTTCTTCAAAAGCAGCATGATGGCGGAGACCTCGCTCTCCGAGCGCTTCCAGTTCTCCGTGGAGAAGGCGTACACCGTCAGGTACTGTACGCCCAGGTTTTTGCAGTAGGTGGCGATGCGGCGGAACGTCTCCGCGCCCGCCTTGTGGCCGGCGGTACGGGGCAGGCCCCGCTTGGTGGCCCAGCGGCCGTTGCCGTCCATGATAATCGCAATATGGCGAGGCAGGCCGTCGGCCTGCCCCGCCCCGTCATTGATTTTCGTCATATGCTCTGCCATCAGACCGCCATCAGTTCCTTCTCCTTCTTGGCCAGCAGCTCATCCAGCTTTTTGCAGCTGTCGTCCGTCAGCTTCTGAAGGTCCTTTTCCGCCTGCTTGAGTTCGTCCTCGGTGATCTCGGACTTCTTCTCCTGCTTCTTGAAGTTCTCCATGGCGTCCCGGCGGATATTGCGCACGGCTACCTTGCCTGCCTCGGCATACTTATGGATCTGCTTGACCAGCTCCTTGCGGCGCTCCTCGGTCAGCTGGGGGAAATTGAGCCGGATGCTGCGGCCGTCGTTCTGGGGATTGATGCCCAGGTCGGAGTTCTGGATGGCCTTTTCAATGGATTTGAGGGCACTGCCGTCCCAAGGCTGGATCACCAGAGCCCGGGGATCGGGAGAGGAAATGGCCGCGATCTGCTGGATGGGCGTGGGGCTGCCGTAATAATCCACCATGATCCGGTCCAGCACCGCCGCGTTGGCGCGGCCCGCACGCACGGAGGCAAAATCCGCGTTGACGGAGTCGATGCTCTTTTTCATTTTGTCCTCGTAAATCTTGTATTCGTCTTTCAGCATAATGTGGTTCCTTCCTTTCACAGATTGTGGAAAGCGCAAACCGCGCGTGCTTTTTTATTCGCCGACGATGGTGCCCACCTTCTCGCCGCACAGGGCCCGGACGATATTCTTCGGGTCCTTGAGGGCGAACAGCAGCACCGGGATGTGGTTATCCATAGACAAGGAGGTGGCCGTGGTATCCATGACCATCAGATGCTGGGCCAGCACCTCGTCGTAGCTGATGGAATCGTACTTGACGGCGGTGGGGTCCTTCACCGGATCGGCGCTGTACACGCCGTCCACGTTTTTGGCCAGTAGGATCACGTCCGCATCGATCTCCGCGGCCCGCAGCACGGCGGCTGTATCCGTGGAGAAGTAGGGGTTGCCGGTACCGGCGCCAAAGATGACCACGCGGCCCTTTTCCAGATGCCGGATGGCCCGGGAGCGGATGTAGGGTTCGGCGATGGCACGCATCTCAATGGCGGTCTGTACCCGGACAGGAATGCCCTTTTGCTCGCACACATCTGCCACGGCCAGGCAGTTCATCACCGTGGCCAGCATGCCCATATGGTCGGCACGGGTGCGCTCCATCTTGCCGCCGGAATTCTTGGCGCCGCGCCAGAAGTTGCCGCCGCCGACCA
>CAUWEK010000335.1:0-1738 GCA_963557435.1 uncultured Dysosmobacter sp. | reverse complement strand
CAAACACCCCTGCTGCCGCAGCGGTCAGCAGTCTCCGTCCTGTTCTGCTCATCGTCAGCTCATGCCGCACCAGCCGAGTCAAAACCGTACTGAGGGCTTCCATCGCATACACGACAAAAAAGAGCAAAATCAGGATCATCCCCACCTTGCCGTACTCCCGCCAGGAGACCTTCTCATTGAGAAGCAGCCCGATCCCCCCTGCCCCTACGTAGCCCAGGATGGCACTGTGGCGTACATTGCCCTCCAGCAGATAGAGCACATTGGTGAGATAGGCAGGTGTGATTTCCGGGAAAACGGAATGGACAAAGGCCCGAACCGGACTGGCTCCCATGGCTTGCAGGGCCGTATAGGGCCGCAGCGGTGCACTCTCCATATCCTCATAAGTCAGCCTGGTCATAATGGCAAAGGTATAGACCGTGATCGCGGCAGTTCCGGCAAAGGCACCGATCCCCAGAAAGAAGGTGGCCAGCAGGGCCAGGATCAGAGCCGGAAAAGACCGCAGCAGCTGGATACAAAAGCGCAGGAGTTTTTTGACTCCCCAAGGCCCGGGCAGTGTTGCGGCACAGCCCATGGCGGCTGGAATGGCCAATACCGCTCCCAGGACCGTACCGGTAACGGACATCTGCACAGTGGTCCAGAGCAGCGGCAGGACTTTCCCTGTAAAGCTCCACTCCGGCGGGAACATCTCCGACACGATGTCCATCAAATGGCTCTTCCGGGACCACAGCACGGAAAGGTCACAGCCTGTGAACCAGGCGGCTCCCAGAAAGGCCGCCGCAAAGGCCGCGGCCGTCAGCGGCCGGGAAAGGTGCCGCCTCATACGCCCCCCCCGGTTCCGCCGTAGATTTTTCCCAGGGTCTCCTTTGTGACATCTCCTGGCGCACCGTCGAAAACCACCTGCCCCCGGCTGATACCGATGATATGGTCGGAAAATTCCAGGGACAGCTCCAGATTGTGGCTGTTCATCAGGACGCTGACGCCCCGGCTTCGCTGGATCTGGCGCAGCAGCTGGAGGATCTGTCGGCCGGTGACGGGATCCAGGGAAGCCACCGGCTCGTCCGCCAGCAGCACCGCCGGATCCCGCATCAGTGCCCGGGCGATGGCCACCCGCTGCTTCTGCCCGCCGGAGAGGCGCCTGACCGGCTCATCCAGCTTGTCTGCCAGCCCTACCTCGCGGAGGATACCGGCGGCCTTTTCCCGGCGGGCCGGTCCAAAGCAGCCCAGAAGCGCGGCTCCCAGGTTCATCTCCGGAAGGCAGGCATTCAGGACATTTTTCAGGGTACTGGAGACCTCCACCAAGCAAAAATCCTGATAGATGGTGCCGATGGTCCGCTGTACAGCCCGCTTGTCCCGGCCCCGGGCAGACTCGAAGGGGACCCCCGCGTAGAAGACCTTTCCGCCATCACAGGCCTCCATTCCGTTGAGAATCCGGAACAGTGTCGTCTTTCCGGCACCGGAGGGCCCGATAACGGAGAGAAATTCTCCATCCTTCAGGGTAAAACTCACATCTTTGAGAACCTCCCCCGTCCGTGGAAAGCATTTTTGAATGTGCTGGACCTGCAACATAGCCATCCTCCCGGCTGCGGATCACTGTTCCATGGATCTGAGGAGCTCCTGTGCCGCCCGCTCCCCGTCATAATCGGCGTCGCTGCCCCAGGTATAGCCCACCTGGCTGAAGACGCTGAAGATGGCCTGCCCCTCTTCGGTCTCGGCCAGTTCGATGAACGATTCTCCCACA
>CAUWEK010000334.1:0-1750 GCA_963557435.1 uncultured Dysosmobacter sp. | reverse complement strand
CGTCGCTTAATAGAGAGGGCAACTCCCTGTGGATTGATTATGCCGAGGAGGGTTTGACCTCAGGTTACAATTCTAAGCAAAAGGTAATACAAGCGTTTTTAACGACGTATAAGTTGAATAACTTGTGTCTGAAGGCCGTGAAGCGAGACTTCTTGCTTCCGGCTGATCTGAAGAATGCTCAAGGGCTGCTTATGTGTGAGGACCGACTTGAGGTTGCGGGGATATTGAATAAAGCTGAGAGCTTTATTCTGCTCGATGAGCCCCTCTATTACTATAGGCAAAATAGTACCTCGACTACTCATCGCCTGTTTGACCTTGACTATTGTCGACAGCAAAGCTATGTGGAAATGTCAATACATGATATGTTTTCAGGCAATCCACACCTGAGTGCATCAAGTGAGCTCTTTTTGGTTATGTGGTCGGACGATATGCTGCGCATCGCACGAGGTCGCAGTCTTTCTAGAACGGTAGAGTGCTATCGAAGCATGTGCTCCGACAGTTATTTTTTGTTGTCACTTAAGAATTCGGACTTGAAGGGATTGCGAGCGGACAAGCGTGCTTTGTTGCACTTATTGAGTCGCCATTCTTTTGCTTTCGCAGGGGTTTTGGCGAAAATGCTGAATTTGATGCGAGCTCTTGTAAAACGCAATGAATGCTGTAGCTAAAAAATATTAGGTTGGTTGTCATGGATAAAGTTGGGATTATTACCCTCGGGGGACACTTCAATTATGGAAATAGGCTTCAAAACTACGCTTCTGATTCTGTGTGGAGAGGAGTGGGCTATGAGCCTACGAGCTTGTATCTTGCAGACCGTTTCAATCTCTACAGGAGTTTGAAGGGGAAGGTACGAGCGGTCTTTTTTGGACCTGTTGCAAATCCTGAAGACGGAATGAGCGAAGAGAGACTGAAAGCCTTCGGCAGGTTTGACCAGCATATGCAAAGGTGCAGCCTAGCGAATGCCGAGAAGAATCTCGTCGATAGTTATCGTTTTTTTTCTGTTGGAAGCGATCAGGTGTGGAATCCGTTTTTCATCGCACACAACGAGGAATGGTTCTTTTTAACTTTTGCAAAGAGAGAGCAAAGGATCGCTTTGTCTCCCAGCATCGGACTGGATTCTTTGAGCCATCAACATAAAAAAATAGTTGCGAAGGGCGTTCAAGGATTTCCACGTCTCTCCGTTCGAGAACAGCGTGGTGCCGAACTTATCAAGGAGTGCTCGGGAATCGATGCCGAGGTGATTTGCGATCCCACGTTGGTGCTTTCCGCCGAAGAGTGGCGTGCTGTCTCCGACGGGCGCTGCACCCCTTCAGGTCCATACATCTTCACCTATCTTCTGGGTGGTATTGGCTCAGAGGCTTCCGCCGTGCTGGACAAGGTGACTGATCACGGGCGGATCCCCGTGGTGCCGCTGACCGATCGCCAGAAGCCCGGTGAGCCCGATGCCGGACCGGCGGAGTTTATAGATCTAATCGATAATGCCACTCACGTTGTTACCGATTCGTTCCATGCTGCTGTGTTCAGCTCAATCCTCAAGACGCCGCTTACCATCGTCCACCGCGAGGGGGGAGCCAGCATGTTCTCCCGTCTCGAGCAGCTCTCTGGTATGCTTGGTATCGAGGAAAAAGTCTATGGTTCTCCAGGTTATGACCTTTCGCGCGCTGGAGACTATGAGGGTGTTTATGAGGCCATTGCCCGCGAACGAGCCCATTTCATAGATTACCTGAAGGGTTGCCTCAATGGCTAGTCAGCG
>CAUWEK010000333.1:0-1751 GCA_963557435.1 uncultured Dysosmobacter sp. | reverse complement strand
CCTGGAGTCCGCCAAGGATCTGATCAACGATCTGGAGCAGGCTTTTGAGGCCATCTGAGCCTTTACACACATTCCCCGGAGCAGTCTCTTCTTTTCCCCTGGATGGTTGATTTTATCTGAGAAAGGAAACGAATGTCTGTGGAAAACAATAAGAAGTACTATGGTTGGAAGGGTTTTTTCCCGCTCATCACGTTCCTGGCTATTTATCTTGGCGGCGGCCTGATCTTTACCGCGCTGGGTTATGGCGGTGACTCCTTCAAGCAGATCCCCCGTGTTACAGCGCTAGTGGCGGCACTGCTGGTCTGCCTGTGCATGGGCGGAAAAGAGCGCAGCATGGAATTCCGTATGGATACCTTCTGCAAGGGCATGGCCAATGAGGGTACCATGATCATGCTGGTGGTGTTCCTGCTGGCCGGCGCTTTTTCTGGTGTGGCCAAGGCTATGGGCGGTGTGGAAGCCACCGCCAATCTGGGCTTGAGCTTAGTTCCCGCTCAATTTCTGTTTCCCGGTATTTTTCTGATCTCCGCATTCATTGCCACTGCCATGGGCACCTCCATGGGCACCATCTCCGCCATCGGCCCCATTGCCGTGGCAGTCGCGGAAGGCGCTGACCTGAACATGGCTGTTGCCATCGCGGCAGTATTGGGCGGTGCCATGTTCGGTGATAACCTGTCCATGATCTCCGATACTACCATCGCCGCCACCCGGGGCGCCGGCTGTGAGATGCGGGACAAGTTCAAGATGAACGGTGTTATGGCTGCTGTGGCTGCCGTGGCTACTATCATTGTGCTGGCCATCGTAGGCAGCGGCGCTGAGCTGACCGGTGATTTCCACTATGATATCATCAAGGTGGTCCCCTACCTGTTCGTTCTGGTCTTCGCCCTCACCGGCTGCAACGTGTTCATCCTCCTGCTGGCAGGCATCATCGTGGCCGCTGTGGTCGGTTTTGCCACCGGCTCCCTGGACGCCATCGGCTTTGCACAGGCAGTCTCCTCCGGCATGTCCGGCATGTATGAAATCTGCATCATCGCTCTGCTGCTGCGCGGCATCAGCGGTGTGGCGGAAGAGCTGGGTGCCATCGATTGGCTGGTCAAGAAGATGACCAGCCAGGTCAAGACCCGCAAGGGCGCCGAGTACATGACCGCCGGCATGGTCGCCGTGTTCGACGCAGCCCTGGCCAACAACACCATCGCCATCCTTATGGCTGCGCCCCTGACCCGCGAAATGGTCGCCAAGCACAATGTGGCGCCCAAGCGTGTGGCCTCCCTGCTGGATATTTTCTCCTGCATCGTCCAGGGCATCATCCCCCACGGCGGTCAGGTCCTGCTGTGCATCACGCTGACCGGTCTGTCTCCCTTCTCCATCATCGCCGCCAACTATTATGTGTTCTTCCTGGCCATCGTCTCCATCTGCACCATTCAGTTCGGCCTTGGCCGTACCAAGGAAGAAAAGGCCGGGATCGCCATGTACGATGAAAATAACGAAGTCCTCTCTCTGAAATAACTGCTTCTTTCCTCTGCCGACAGTCTGTATGGCTGTCGGCAGAATTTTTTAGTATTCACTGCGGAATTTATCTTTATGTTAAAACACATTTGTCTCCCGGTCGTATATTCGTACAAAATTACCTACTTTTTCTTAGTGAATTCGCGTGATTGACAACAGTTGTCCGAAGTCTTAATATTTAAATATGAGATAAGACATCTGATGTTATGCCCGATTTTTTATTTTGGAGGTACTATCATGAGCAAGCT
>CAUWEK010000332.1:0-1758 GCA_963557435.1 uncultured Dysosmobacter sp. | reverse complement strand
CGCAACGGCAACGGCCGGGCCATCAAGTCCAAGCTCTGGTCCCCCAACCGGGTGGATAAGATCGACTCCCCTGTCAATGCCATCTTCTGGATCATGAAGGACCCCACCATTCCGCCGGTGGTGCGTCTCAAGGGCGCTTCCCTGGCCTCCGTCATGGGCGCCACCCTGGCCACCAAGCGCTCCAACGCCGAGCGGCTGAAAGCCGGTGTGGACCCCAACGCCCTGGTGGTGGAGCCCTACGCCAACCCCTTCCGCACCTATCCGCTGGCCAACGACTATGAGAAGTTCAAAAAGCTGGTGGCGGAGAAGGATGTGGCCTGCTACATCATCAACACCGGCGACTTCATGGGCAAGAAGGTCCAGAAGGAGGACACCCTGGGCATTCTGGAGGCCATCGTGGAGGGCCGCGCCCAGTTCGAGTCCTGGGGCCCCTTCTCCGATATCGAGATCCTGCCCTGGGAGGGCTTTGTGCCCGACCTTTCCGACAAGGACTATGTGGCCCAGCTGAAAGCCCGTATGGCGGACCGCCTGGCCTATGTGGAAGGGCTCAACACCGCCGAGGGCGGCTTCAACGCCCTGCCCGCCGACGCCGCCGACGCCATCCGCAAGGTGGTGGACCAGGCCAACAGCCTGTAAGCGTCCGGCTGATCCCGAAAAAGCAAAAAAAGAAGCCTGCCGTCTGATAGTTCCCACAGGTACATTTTCTGAACCATGTGAAATGTCAGGCACACAGGCGGACAGCGGAAGCTGTCCGCCTGTTGTGTTTTATGCCAGCAGTCGCTTGATTTCCTCAATATCTGTAATCTGCTTTGTGATATGCGGTGCGTGTTCTCCCTCCTGCATAGGACTGTCCACTCTGCCGATGTCCCGGTACACGATCTTGACACTCTGTCCCGCAGAGCGGGAATACTTTTGGCTCCGCTCGCCCACTTCAATCCGCTGGATGAAGAGCCGCAGCAGCTCCGGCGTCAGTTCGTCGATGGTGGTGTACCGCTTGGCCTTCTCAATGAAGGCGTCCACATTGGCGGCTGAGGCTTTCAGTTTCTCCAACTGTTCCTCCTTGGCTGGAATGTCGGCAGACAGACTTTTTTGCTCGGCGTTGTAGTCTGCGGAGAGCATGCGGAACTGTTCATCGCTCACCCGCCCCAGGACATTGTCCTCATAGAGCCGTTTGAACAGCGCGGACAACTCATCGTACCTCCGATGCATGGAATCCAGATCCTTCTGCAGACGGTTGATCTCCCGGCGCAGTTCTGCGGTATTCCGTTGGTTGATGTACTGGGCGAACTGCCGCTCCTTCATCCGTGCGAAGTGGGTGACCCTGCGCAGGTCATCCAGCACAATGGCTTTCAGGTCCATCTCCCGGATCTGGTGGGGTGAACAGGCGGTTTTCCCGCGCTTGCCGTAGGTGGAGCACCGGAAATAATACTGATCCTCCCGCATCTTTTCCGTCCGGCAGAGCACCATGTATTTGCCGCAGTCGGCACAGTAGACCAATCCAGAGAACAGATTCGGCTCCTCCATGTGCTTGGGCGGCCGCCGCTTGTGCGCCCGCACATCCTGCACGATCTCCCAGACCTCCATGGAGATAAGCGGCTCATGGGTGTTCTCCACAAGGATCTGCTCACTCTCCGGTTTCTGGATCTGCTTTTTGTTTTTGTAGGAGAGCGTTGTTTTCTTCATGTTGAGCGTGTGTCCGATGTAGGCCTTGTTTTCCAGGATCTTAGCCACGGTTTTACCAGACCAGGTGTAGGGACG
>CAUWEK010000331.1:0-1779 GCA_963557435.1 uncultured Dysosmobacter sp. | reverse complement strand
CATTGAGGTTGCCGTCCGGCAGCAAAAGTACTGGTCCCAGCTCATAGTAGCTGAAATTACCGCCAGTGCCTTCCACGGCTTTTTTGCCCTCTCCATAGCCGTCAATTACCCGTTTGACACGCTCAGCGGTGATGCTTTCGGCGTAGTCCATCATTTCTACCAAAATGAATTTTCGCTTTCCGCCATCGGCTTTATTCATGTCGAGTACGGCGTGGGCGGTAGTGCCAGAACCGGCAAAGGAGTCGAGAACTATATCATTATCTGAAGCTATCCATTTTACGATTCTATCAAGTAACAAAACGCTTTTTTCTGTATCAAATCCAGCATATGAGCCAGACAAAAGAATGTCCATCCAGTTGTCGCTCAACAGTTTTCCTGATTGTGGTGGAACATAATACTGGATCGTACCTGTTTCATTCATTCGGACAAAGTCTAGTTTTTCATTGGTTGCCATCAGATGCTCAATATAGTAGTCATCAATGGACATCTTATCTGCATATTCAGAAAGAAATTTTTCATAATTTCTAGTTGCTTTGCTAGCTCTTGTTTTTTCCCATCTCCATTGACCTTTTTCCGGGCAGTACCCAAAAATTTCATATCGCATAGTAGGTCTATCTGTTCCGCGCCAAAACGTGTCCCACTTCCCCGCTTTTTCAATCTCAAAGTCTTTGGAAAGTTTGGGAAGTTTAGCTTGAGGATTCTTGGAATATAAGTAAATATACTCATGCCCTAATGACAATGCCTGTACAGTTTCAAACTGCGCCTGAACATTTTTTATACCTCGACGTACAGAAATACAATTTCTAAAATTTGCAACCCCAAATATTTCATCCATTATACATTTGAGATTTGCATATTCAAAAACATCAATGCTTACAAAAATAAATCCATCTTCGGCCAACAGCCGTTGCAACAGCTTCAAACGGGGGTACATCATACACAGCCATTTGTCATGCCGGGAGAGGTCCTCGCCCTCTTTGCCAACCACTTCTCCCAACCACTTTTTGATCTTGGGGTCATTGACATTGTCGTTGTATACCCATTTCTCATTACCGGTATTATAAGGCGGATCAATGTAGATGCACTTTACCTTGCCCTCGTACCGGGGCAGCAGGGCTTTCAGCGCCTCCAGATTGTCGCCGTGGATAATCATGTTTTCGCTGCCGTTGTCCTCAGCGTGCTGTCCGGCTTCGTCATAGCTGTACTGGCGCTCCAGCACCCGGTAAGGCACCTCCTGGTGGTGGTTTACCACTTTATCTTTTCCAATCCATTCAAGTGTTGGCATGGCCTTTGTCCTCCGAATTCTGCTGTGGTTGTTGTTGACTGAGCATAGCCATCAGCTGAATATCTTCCCATTGTGTTTTACGTTCCGCATTTTTCTCTACCTGCCACATACTCAGGAACAAAAATCCAAATGACAGAACAGTTGCTATGTCACTAATTGTTTCATTATATAAAAATGGAATTGGAATGGCCAAACCAACAAATAATATTGCAAAAGCCATACATTCAAGTACCGTTGCAGCCAAATGTATTCTTTTTTCATTCTTAGTAGAAAAGAACCAAGGAGCATATCTTTTTAGCATCATGAGCTGAGATTGATTGAGGTTGAGCGACCCAATAGAATTAAATGCATCAAGTTGTAGTTTGTGTTCCTCATTTTTTAAATCCACATTGTTTCGAATTGTTTGTGCAAGAGTATAAATGAATGAAGAAATCGATATGGCTATGAGTGCCTGCTTGCTCATTTTAAAAATAATCAGCGATGCTGCTAAAACA
>CAUWEK010000330.1:0-1788 GCA_963557435.1 uncultured Dysosmobacter sp. | reverse complement strand
AGAGCACCGTGATCTTCCGGGCATGTCCGATGCCGCCTGCCGTCAAATTGCTGTACACCAGCTCCTGAAGGGGGAACTCCTTGCGGCGCAGCCGCTGGGAGTCCGCGACAAACTGCTTTGCAATGGCCGGGATGGGCTCGTAGTTCTCCTGCCGGTAATCCAGAAGGCATTCGGCACACGCGGTGTCGATGCGGGTCATCACATGATCGGGATAGTGCTCTTTGCTCCAGCGGATCCATGCCTCCGCCTGGGGCAGCTCCTGTGTTGCAGCGATCAGGGCACAGTGGGCCGCGGCGACCGGGGCGTTGGCCACCGCCCGTTGTGCCGGGTCTCCGTGGAGCAGCACCTCCATACTCTGCATGACATAAGCGCTTTGTCTGGCCGGAAACAGTCCGGAGGACTCCACGCACTGGTTCAGCCGGCGCAGATCTTCCGGCGCGCGCTCCAGCTCCCGGTCCAGCAGCTCCAGATTCCGCAGGCTCTTTGCCTTCTGGGCCTGTGGAGATTCCAGGGCGTAGCCGTCATGGTGGAGCACGACCCCTCGCAGGTAAGCCGCTTTTTGGATGGGAGCGCCGTTCTCCTTGGCGAAGCATTCATGGATGCTGCCCTCATAGTGAATGCCCACGCCCAGCCTTGCCAGCCGCTGGGCAAGAAAATCGCTGTATTCCCCGTGCTCCAGATCCGGGGAATTGTAGTTGCGCTGATTGATGAACAGTGCCTCCGGCCATTCTCTGGGCGCCATATGGGACAGCTGCACCAGCTCATGGACATCCGGGTCCAGATACTCGTCGGCGTCTACGGTGAAATACCACTTCCCGCGGCACCGCTCCATCACCGCGTTGCGGGCGGCGGAGAAGTCATCCACCCACGGGAAGTCAAACACCTCATCGGCGTAGCGCTCCGCCACCTCCCGGGTCCCGTCACGGGAGCCGGTATCGGCCACGATGACCTCGCAGGGCAGCGCGTCCCGCAGGGGCTGGAGCGCCTTGAGGCACTTTTCGATGCAGCGGATCTCGTTTTTTACGATCAGTCCAACGGACAAAAACGGTGTTGTCATATGCATTCCTCTTTTCCGGGTTTCAACCATCGGCATGGATGAAAGCACTGTTCCCGGTACTTTCATCCACGCCGACCGTTCCTGCAACAAATGGGAGGCCGGCTCCGAAGAGCCGGCCTCCCCGGTGTACAGCAAGGCGCCGTACCGTGTTGGAAGGGCCGCTTACTGCAGCAGCTGCAGCACGCCCTTCGTCGGCACAAAGTCCGCTTTGTTCCGGACGCCCACGTCCGGGCATCCGTCACGCCGCTTCCTTGCGCCTCCTCTCCCCACCGAACCCGCGGCTTGCGCCGCTGGGCTTCGGCGTGGGCCCCAGTGCCCCAGGGCGGGGCAAACAGGAGGCGTTCACACAACCGATGCAGTCAGGTTGCTTTCGCTTACTGCAGCAGCTGCAGCACGCCCTGAGGCACCTGGTTGGCCTGGGCCAGCATGGCCTGGGCAGACTGGATGAGGATGTTGTTCTTGGTGTAGGACATCATTTCCTCAGCCACATCGGTGTCGCGGATGGTGGACTCAGCGTCCTGGATGTTCTCCTGCATGACGGACAGGTTGTTCATGGTGTGATCCAGGCGGTTCTGGGTGGCGCCCAGAGTACCGCGGACATCGGAGACATAGTTGATGGCGTCCTCAATGGCTGCCAGGGCGCTCTTGGCACCGGCCTGGGTACCGATGTCGATGTTGGCAATGCCCAGGCTGTCGGCGTGGCAGTCGGCAATGGAGACATCCAGCTGGTT
>CAUWEK010000329.1:0-1809 GCA_963557435.1 uncultured Dysosmobacter sp. | reverse complement strand
AAGGAAGTGGAGACCCCCATCTGCACCACCACCGCTCCCACCCTCAAGGGCAAGAAGTTTGCCGTGGTGCCCATCCTGCGGGCGGGCCTGGGCCTGGTGGACGGCGTCTTGCGCATGGTGCCCGGCGCCCGTGTGGGTCACATCGGCATGTTCCGGGATGAGGAGACTCTGGAGCCCCATGTGTACTTCTGCAAGATGCCCAAGGACATTGCCGAGCGGGACATCATGATCGTCGATCCCATGCTGGCCACCGGCGGCAGCGCCGAGGCCGCCATCTCCGAGATGAAAAAGCGCGGCTGCATCAACATCAAGCTCATGGTGCTGCTGGCCGCGCCGGAGGGCATCAAGCACATTCAGGAGACCCATCCGGACGTGGACATCTACTGCGGTGCGGTGGATGATCACCTCAATGAGCAGGGCTACATCGTTCCCGGCCTGGGTGATGCCGGTGACCGGATCTTCGGCACGAAATAAAGAAAAAAGAGACGGCCTGGAGGCCGTCTCTTTTTTTCTTACAGCACGTAGAAGTAAACCGCCAGATAGTGCAGCAGCGAACCCGCCAGGATCAGCAGGTGGAAGATCTCATGGAACGTCCACTCGGCCGAGATGTTGGGCTTTTTGATAGCGTAGAACACCGCGCCCACGGAGTAGCACACGCCGCCCAGCGCCACCAGCGTCAGACAGGGCTGTCCCAGGCAGGCGGCAAAGTCCTTTGCCACAAACACCACCGCCCAGCCCATCACCAGATAGATGGCGGTGGAGAGGATCCGGGGGGCGTTGATCCAGAAGATCTTCACCAGAATGCCCACCGCAGCCACGCCCCACAAAAGCAGGCAGAACCGCGTCCCCTTGGGCTGGGGCAGCAGCACCACGGAAAAGGGCGTGTAGCTGCCGGCAATGAGCACATAGATCATACTGTGATCCATTTTCCGCAGCCGCCGTTTCACGCCGCTGCTGTCCGCCGTGCCGGGATAGTAGTGATAGACCGCGCTGGCCGTATACAGCGCCAGCATGGAAAGGCTGAAGCACATGGCGCAGGCCAGTGCCAGGGCCGGCGCGCCCGTGCGCACCGCGCGGATCAAAAAGAACACGCCGCCGGCAAAAGCCGCCAGTGCACCGATGGTGTGGGTCCCGCAGCTGACCGGGTCCGCCGCATGAGGGAAAAACCGATGCATGATATCGTCTCCTAGTTTTTAAAATCTTGTAATATAGTTTGTGGTACTATATTACACGGTTCTAATAGATATTGCAAGTAGTTTTTTGCCGCAGTCCCCATTTTATACACAGAAAAACCCGACAAAAAAGAGGACGCCGCAGCGTCCTCTTTTTGTCAGTTTGACATCCACGTCATTCCCAGCACTCGGTTTTTCCCGCAAGGCCCACGTCCGCGGCCCGGAACACCGGGTTTTTCCCCTCTTTGCGCTGGCGGGTGTAATCCCGCAGGGCGGCCAGAGCCGGCCGGGACAAAATCACGATCACCGGCAGGTTGATGAGGGCCATGACGCCCATGAGCACATCCGCCAGGTTCCACACCATGTTGATCTCCATGCCGGCGCCGATGAAAATCAGCACCACAGCGTCGATGCGGAACAGGACCATGAACTCCTTGGCAGGGATCTTGCCCACAATGTAGTTCAGGCAGTTATCCACATAGTACAGGTTGCCGATGAGGGTGGTAAAGGCAAACAGCACCATCGCAGCGGTGATGAAAATGGGGCCGGCTGCGCCAAACTGGGCCTGGAGCGCAGACTGCACATAGGGCGCGCCCTGGAGGGACGCCTCCGGCTCCACGCCGGAGCAAAGCAGCAT
>CAUWEK010000328.1:0-1826 GCA_963557435.1 uncultured Dysosmobacter sp. | reverse complement strand
CAAAATAGACATCTCGGCACCTCCTTACCGGAAATAGTTGAGTTTGCGTTCGATATAGTTGAAAAGAAGCGTAAGCACGCCTACAAAGAGGAGATAGAACACGCCCGTATAGAAAAGGGGCCACACCAATCCGCTGCTCTTCATATAGGAATAGCCGGTGAAGGTCAGCTCATAGACGGCGATCACCCGGGCCAGGGAAGTATCCTTCACCAAGGTGATGATCTCGTTGGACATGGGCGGAACGATGCGCTTGATCATCTGCAGCAGCGTGACCTTGAAGAAGATCTGCTTTTTCGTCATGCCCAGCACCTCGCCGGCCTCCCGCTGGCCAACCGGCACGCCCTGGATGCCGCCCCGGTAGATCACGGAGAAGTAGCAGGCGTAGTTGATGGAGAAGGCCACCACGGTGGCCATCATGCGTCCCGCGTCTCCGCTGGGCCAAAAATTATGGCCCAGAATACCCGGTATGTACATAAAGGCGATCAGCTGCAGCATCAGCGGCGTGCCCCGCACGATCCAGACCAGCGTGTTGCACAGCCACCGCAGCAGTGTCAGCCGACTCATGGAGCCGAACGCCACCACCAACCCCAAGGGAATGGAGAACAGCAGCGTGAGAAAGAATATCTCGATCGTAGTGCCCAATCCATTGAGCAGTGTCAGCGTTACATTCATCAGCATGGCAAAATCCTCACCCTGTCATTATCAAATCGATTTCTAGTCGCTCAAAGGCAGAGAGCAAGCTCTCTGCCTTTGTCTATTATACACGAATCAGGCGGCAGGCACAACCACAACCTGCGCGTTATTGCAGTAGGGGTTGGTGCACTCCATGGACTCGGTGACCTCACCGGTGAGCGTCATACCGTTCCAGACCACGTCGATGTTCTTGGAATCCAGCTCCATGATCTTGTTGTCCCAGTCGATCTCCACGAACTGGACCTCTACGCCCAGCTGCTGTGCCGTCAGCTTGGCCATATCGGCGTCAAAGCCGATCCACTCGCCGTTCTCATCCTTGTAGTCCATGGGAGCGTAGTTGGTAATGCCCACGATCAGCGTGCCCTTTTCCTGGATATAAGCTACATCACCGTCCGGATCAGCCTGCCACTCCTGAACGTCGCCCTGCTCCAGCAGTGCCTCCTGAACACCGTAGGTGGTGGCGATCTCCTGCATGGTGCCGTTGGCATAGCTCTCAGCGAATACATTGTTGATGTATGCAGCCAGATCAGAGCCCTTGCGGCAGCCAACGCCGTATTCCTCGGTAGTCAGCTCATCGGTATAGGTCAGGTCAGGATAGCTGGTGCCCTCGCCGATCATGGCGCCGGCCATCAGCAAATCGATGATGGCTGCATCAGAGGTGCCCGCAGCTACTTCCATCAGCGCATCGGCCTGGGAAGCAACGGAGTTATAGGTAAGGCCCTTTTCCTCTGCCGCAGCCTCACCGGCGCTGCCGGCCTCCACCGCATAGGTCATGGTTTCTTCGGTTTCTTCTTTGCTGCCGCAAGCCGTCAGAGAGAATACCATCGTTGCTGCCAGCAGCATCGCCATCCACTTTTTCATATCCAATCCTCCATTGTCTGCGGCGTTGCCGCTCGTTTAATACATTAGCAGTTTACCATACTAAATCACTCCTGTAAATGCAAATTTCATCCAACTGCCCCTTGATTATTTTTATTGTTTTTATCTATTTTGCACAGAAGAATAGACGGGCCGTCATAGGAAACGCCCCGTTCACATAGAGATGGAACATGACTATGGAGCGGAAAAAGGACGGGATGCTATGAATTCAACCATCTATCAAAATATTGCCACCCGCACCGCCGGAGATATTT
>CAUWEK010000327.1:0-1830 GCA_963557435.1 uncultured Dysosmobacter sp. | reverse complement strand
GGCCTGACCGATTATGAGCAGTTGGCACAGAAAGCTACCAAGGCAGCAGACCGTTTCCATGCCATTTCCGAGCAGGTCAAGCATATGACGGGCCAAGGAAATGAGCGTGGCGCTCCCGAAACTTTTTATCAAGGAGGAGACCAACATGAAGTATGATCCCGAACTGGCGGCCATGATCGCCCAGCCGTGGAGCAACAATGCCTGCCGGGGCTATGTCATTTACGCTATGGAAAACTGCGGGTTTTCTCCCACGGACATCCGGCGTGTGGTGGCGGAGCTCCATGAAGTCTTTGACTTCTGCGGGCTGGAGGAGGCCCAGCAGCACTTTGAGAACAGCTCTTACTGACCTTGGGACAAGTTGTCCCAAAGTGGAGCAAGGCAAGAGGGCGGCACCGCCGAAGGTGCCGCTCTCTTGCGTTTCCCCACGGGACAAGGGGGACTGTCGGTCATTGTTTCTTATCACTCTGGAAGGAGGCCCACATGGAAGATCCCGTACCCGTCAAGGAGGAATACACCTATCAAGTCGGCAAAATCCAATTCATCGTCACGCCCGTCTACAAGGACAAAGGCGAGTCCATGCGTGACATCCTGTTGAAGCTGATGCTGGCCGATTTGGAGCCAGCCTAACTGTTCCATCGACATCCTTAACTCGGGCGGTCGGCAGAGGTATAATATACATAGGATGAAGCCTTGCTCGGCTGCTTGGAAAGGAGGACATTATGAAGCAGTCATGCAAGAAAATCTCTACCGGCACAGCCGCCCTCTACTGCCGCCTGAGCCGTGACGATAACATGGACAGCGAGTCCAACAGCATCCAAAACCAAAAGAAGATTCTCCAAAAGGTTTCCAAGGAAAAAGGCTATACTGACACCATCTTTTTTGTGGATGACGGCATCACCGGAACCACCATGAAGCGCCCCGGCTTTCAGAAGATGATCGCTGCAATCGAGGCCGGGTATATCTCGGCGGTATTTGTGAAAGACCTCTCCCGGCTGGGCCGGAACTACATTGAGGTGGGCAAGCTCACCGAGGAATTTTTCCCGCTCCATGATGTGCGGCTGGTGGCCGTTTCCGATGGCGTGGACAGCGACGAGGGCGAAGACGATTTCACCCCGTTCAAGAACATTATGAATGAATACTACGCCAAGGACATTTCCAAGAAGCGCCGGATCGTCAATAAGATGAAAGGTAACGCCGGGATTCCGCTTTCCCCGCCGCCCTACGGCTACATAAAGAACCCGGACGATCCCCGGTTTTGGGTGATTGACCCGGAGGCTGCCGAGGTGGTACGCCGTATCTACCGCATGGCGCTGGACGGGTACGGGCTGGCTGAAACCGCCGCTGCCCTCGGTGCGGATGGGATCGTCAACCCGACCTACTACTGGCGCAGCAGGGGTACAAGCAGAGGCGGCTCCAAAAGCACCGTGGAGCCCACAAAATGGGGGCACACCACAATCAAGAAGATTTTGACCACGCAGGAATACTGTGGCGATGTCATCAACTTCAAAAGCTATTCCAAATCCTATAAAATGAAGCGCCGTATTGAGAACCCGGAGGAGAACCGGGCAATCTTCCTCAATGTCCATGAGCCTATCATTGACCGGCCAACTTGGGAAAAGGTGCAGGCGTTAAAAGCCGGGACACGGCGCAAGCGCCCCACCGTTACCCAAGAGCCCAGCGTCTTTTCCGGCTATCTGAAATGCCCGGAGTGCGGCGGCAATCTGAATTTCCATTTTAACCAGGGCAACCACGATATTAAATTCTTTAGCTGCCAGAACCACAATTCCGGGCTCCGCAAATGCTCGTCTACCCACTATATCCGGCTGGACT
>CAUWEK010000326.1:0-1862 GCA_963557435.1 uncultured Dysosmobacter sp. | reverse complement strand
ATTGAATCGGCAAATCAGGATATGCCTAAAGCGCTTCCAGAACGCTATGAGATGGGGACTTTAAACACGGTTGGAATTGCTGGGCTTTATGCTTCAATCTGTTGGATATTAGAAAAAGGTGTTGCTTCTCTTTTGAGAGAGGAGCAAGAGAAAAGACATGTGTTGCTGTCCTTATTACAGGAATATGACTTTATAAAAGTTGTTGGCAATCGTCCAGGTGAGGATTTTGTTGGCATTATTTCCTGCTTAATTCAAGGTATTAGTAGTGATAGTGCTGGAGAAATATTTAGCAACAATAATATTGCCGTTCGTACTGGACTTCAATGCGCTCCTGCTGCACACCGGTTTCTAAAAACATTCCCTGCCGGGACCATTCGCTTTAGCGTTAACACGTTCACAAGTGACACAGATTTTGAAGAGCTACGAAACGCATTGGAGTTTATCTCAGACAACCTTTAAGGGAGGGGTGGCCTGTGAGTTTACGAGATTGTGAGATAAAAAATGAATACCGTTCATTGATTGATAATGTTGCCAAAGACTTTTACGTCCCCTTACTAAAGGAAGCAATCTCTTATAAGCGGGCCGTTGGTTTTTTCTCTTCTTCTGTCTTGGTGGAAATTTCCAAAGGGATTGGTGGCTTAATCAAGAATGGTGGAAAAATTCAGATTATTGCCTCTCCTCGCCTGTCCGATGAAGATGTAAAGGCAATCCAGCAAGGATATTCCCGTCGAGTTGATATTTGCAAAAAAGCTGTATTACGCGAATTGAGAGATCCAGAAAATGATTTTCAAACGGATCGTCTTAACTACTTATCGAATTTGATAGCGGATGGGTATTTAGATATCAAAATTGCTGTCACAGAGTCTGATAATATGTTGGGCATGTATCATGAAAAAATGGGGATCATCTCGGACTCTGAGGGCAATCGAGTTGCGTTCGCCGGTTCAATGAACGAGTCAGCGAATGCGCTTCTTGCAAATTATGAAACCATTGATGTTTTCACAAGCTGGTCAAACGACGAAATGCGTGTGATTAACAAAGAAACATCCTTTACAGCAATTTGGGATGGATATGAACCTGGCATAAAAACTATGGAGTTTGAGGAGGTTTCAGAAGAGATAATTCGAAAATACCGAAGAACTCCAGTTGACTATAATACTTACAATACGGATCGTGATACTATTCCTCAAGTTGAAAGGCCTTGCACATTTTTCCGTGTACCGAGTTATATTGATTTCTATGGTTATCAGAAGGACGCCATGGAAAATTGGATTAAAGCAAACGGTTGTGGAATTTTTGATATGGCAACGGGGGCAGGTAAAACATATACAGCACTCGGCGCAATTACAAAACTGTCACAGTTATTGGATGAGAATATTGCAGTTATGATTGTTGCACCATATCAGCATCTAGTAGAGCAATGGGTTGAGGACTTAATTAAGTTTAATGTGACACCAATTATTGCCTATTCTTACCCGGGTCAAAAATGGAGAGAACAGTTCAGAACGGCAGTGAGTGCATATAATGTTGGCGCAATAAGAAACTTTTGCATTATTTCAACGAATGCGACTTTTGCATGTGATGATTTCCAAGCTATATTGAAGAAGTTCAAGAGAAATTTCTGCTTTGTTGTTGACGAAGCTCACAATTTTGGCGCCAAAAAGTTGAGCAGCTTGTTGCCCAAGAAAGCTCGTTACCGTTTGGCACTTTCTGCTACGATTGAGCGGTATAGAGACGAAGATGGAACTGCTGCGCTAAAGGCTTACTTTGGGAAAAAGCCATGTATTCAATTTTCTCTGAAGGATGCAATAGATAACGGATTTCTGACGCCTTACTATTATTATCCTGTTGTAACCTATCTC
>CAUWEK010000325.1:0-1947 GCA_963557435.1 uncultured Dysosmobacter sp. | reverse complement strand
CGACAGATGCTTTGCGATCCGCGCAGCCTTTACATCTTCACCGAAAGTTTCAAAGCCGGGGCAATCTTCGATGTTTGCCATATAGCATCACCCTCTTACATTGTATATTTCATACTTTGCCCATGGAATGCTGCTATATGTGTTAGACATACATTTTATTTTTCATATTTCCTCTTGCGATTTATTGAAACGAGAAAAAGTGCATGTTATAATTTAACAGAAATATCTCAACTTTATTTACGAAGAGAATTTGAGGTGTTATGCCATATCCTGTTGTTTTACAATATGATATGAAATCAAAAAAGGAGGCCCGGATTTTATGCTTAATCCTATCGTTATTGTTGCGTAAGCAAGGCTATCGCAACTATCACATCTGAATAAGTGTTGCGAATGAGCCTTGTCATCCTTGCAAAACAACTAAGGAGAGCAAGATGGGCTACAAAAAAGCAACACAAATTCTGCCTCACGAATTGTTGATAAAGGTTCAAGAATATATTGACGGTGAATTTTTATATATTCCCAGAATTTCTAACAATAAAAAAGAATGGGGATCAGGAACTACCATCCGTCAGGAACTGCATGATAGAAATGAGTGCATCTATGCAGAATACCTCTCTGGACTAAGCATGGAATCTTTGGCTGAAAAGTATTTTCTGTCTTTGAAAAGCATTCAACGAATTGTTGGGCAGCTAAAAAAAGAACATGATACATGAAGAAGGGCTGGTATGGTGAGCAAGACCATACCAGCCCTTTTCCTATGTTTGTTTATCAAGCAAGCATTAGGTTGGGTTCTCCGTATCACAATGTTACAATTTATGCAGAAAAGAAAGGAGGTGGCATTTATGAAAAAGTGCTGTGACACTCCGCCCTTTATCGGTTAATTCCCATGCAGGAGGAAGTGCGTGATGAAGAAAATTATATGGGAGGTGCAACTTCTTTCAGTACCGCCTGTACTTAAGTATTGCAAGAAATGTGGGGGAAAAAGCCCTTTTGTTTGTTCAGGGCAATTTCGTGTCAATGCGCAGCGGAAATATCTTGATATTTGGCTGATCTACAAATGCGCAAACTGTGACACCACATGGAATGCTACTCTTTATTCACGCATTTCTCCTCAAGCATTGGCACCTGATTTATTAAAAGCTTTTTATAAAAACGATCAAACGATGGCTGAACAATATGCAATGAATTTTGATTTGCTACGCAGAAATGGTGTAGAAGTTGGGCTTCCCGTATATTCAATAATTGGGGATGAATTCTCACCAAATGAACCTGTTACACTGGAGATAAAAAGCAAATATGCTGTTCAGATAAAGGTTGCCTCTATTATAAGAGAAAAATTGCATTTATCACAAAAAGACTATTTCCAACTGGTTGCCGATAGAAAAATCATGAGTATTCCGGAAAAAGACTTGCGAAAATGCAAATTAAAAAACGGAATCACACTGGTTTTTCAAGCAGATCAGTAAGAAAACATTTCTATCAAACGGTGGGAAAGCCTCTGTGTGATAGACCTTCCCATATCTGATCGAAACCACGGCAGTTTTGAGACATCAAGGCCGCCGTTTTTCTTTGTTCAAAACAAAAACGGCAATCCGCAGGGAAATCTGCCTTCTTTCAGAGCATCACCTTGATTTTTGCTATTAACAATAGTAATATTGCTAATAGTAAAAATTGGAGGTGTTACTATGTCGTCAATTGATTTAGCCATACTTGGTATTGTATTGGAGAAACCGCAAAGCGCCTATGACATCCAAAAGGATGTGAAATATCACCATTTTTCCCGCTGGACGAAAATAAGCGTACCCTCTATTTATCGAAAAGTACTCCAGTTGAGCGAGAAGGGGTATCTGCAAAGTGATATTGTCAAGGGCGATAAGTTTGCGGATAAGGCCATTTATTCTATTACCGATCAGGGCAGAGCGTATTTCAAGGAGCTGATGGCCTCTT
>CAUWEK010000324.1:0-1966 GCA_963557435.1 uncultured Dysosmobacter sp. | reverse complement strand
GCGGAGGAGCTTTGGAAAGGATGCGGCGGCTGCACCGCCTGCGGAAAAAAGGAGTAACGTAACATGGCTCCCTATCAGATCTTCACCGACGCAACGGCGGATTGCAGTCCTCAATGGCTTGAATCTCTGCCCCCCGTCGGCATCGTCCCCATGCGAGTTGAGATCGGCGGCCAGGAATATACATATGGTCCGGGCGGCACGATTTCCGTTCAAAGTTTTTACGATCTCCAAAAGGCGGGAAATTATGCCTCCACCTCGCAAATCACGCCCGCCCAATATTTCCAGTCTTTTGAACCGGCTCTGAGGGCGGGGAACGACGTTTTGTATCTTTGTTTCTCCTCCGGAATGTCTGGAACCTTCCAGTCAGCACAAGTTTGTGCGGAGGAATTGCGGGAGGAATACCCAGGCCGGAACATCGTATGCCTGGACACACTTTGCGCCTCAGTGGGAGAGGGATTTCTGGTCTGCGAGGCAGCCCGGAGGCAGGCCGAAGGATATACCCTGGAGGAGCTGTCCAGATGGGTGACCCAGCATTGCCTGGAGGTCTGCCACTGGTTCACGGTGGATGTGTTTGATCATCTGCGGCGGGGCGGGCGGGTGTCCGCCGGTACGGCAGTTCTTGGAACTGCCCTGCAAATCAAACCGCTCCTCCATGTGAACCGGGATGGAGAACTGGCTGTGGTGGAGAAACCAAGGGGGCGGAAACAGGCCATCAAGGCCCAGCTTGCCAAAATGGAACAGGGCTGGTCGCCTGAACTGGGAAAAATCGTTGTCGTTGGGCATGGCGCTTGTCCGGATGGCGCACAGGCCTTGCAGGCTGCTGTTCAGGAGCGGTTTCCGGATGCAAAGGTCCTCACCGCAGATATTGGGCCTATTATTGGAGCACATACCGGTCCTGGTATGCTGGCATTGATCTATTGGGGAAACACACGCTGACAGATGCAGCCTATGAATACCAAGCAGGAGGACGCCTTTTTACAAAAAGGCGTCCCCTTGTTTTCGTCATAAAGGTGCACCGCAAGCTCTTGCACACTGGCAATAAGGCTCCTCAGCGGAAAGGCGGCCGCGCGCCCACCAGCGTCCCAGGTACTTGTTTCCAGACCACATAGCCTCTTCGGAGTGTGCTTCCATGCCTGCGTCCCCCCGATGCCTTTATAATTCTGTTCGCTGCCAGCCGCTCCTGCTCACGCTTATATTTCCAGCACAATCCGTCATAGCCCAAGGCCAGCCGGGGCAGGCATATTTCAGACTCATATTCCTTGTCTCCTTTCCGGAGATAGAAAAACACCCCTGACAGGGCATCTCCTCTGTCAGGGATGCCACCTTGATTCACGACAGAAGCCGTTCCCTTGGCAGGATACCAATATTCCCGGCAAATGACGTCTGCCTGCAATGTCGCAGAATACTCTGTGCAAAGCACCTTTGGCTGCGCCCTCGGCGCTCTATTGGGCAGCCTGTTTCTCACCTGGCGCTCTGCACCGCAGGCTCCCTGTAAAGGCATGATTTGTTATCAGCTCCGCTTCACCGGTTTGATACTCCACCTCTGCCGTCCGGATGAGTCCGGGGCGGCATTGGAACAAAGTACCGATGGAACCGCCCCGCCCCAGGCCGGGACCAGGGGCGCTGGGCGGTCACGGGAACACCTTCACTCACGGTTTGTGCGTCTAATTCTGTTGAAATTGCTCTTTTGCCGTGGTAGACTCTAGCAGAAGTAAATCTGTGGACGGCAGGGAAACAAGGGTCAACTTGCTTTTGTGCCGCTGTGTTCAAATGATGACGAGTGAAGGAGGAATGAAAGAAATTGATAAATTCGGAAAAGAAAAAAATTGGAATCACTTCTTTTGGCCTGCATGTTCTTGCCATGGTGCTCATGCTGTTAGACCATTTATGGGCAACAATTATGACCAGCCAACACTGGATGACAAATGTTGGTAGATTGGCTTTCCCGATCTTTGCTTTTATGATC
>CAUWEK010000323.1:0-1972 GCA_963557435.1 uncultured Dysosmobacter sp. | reverse complement strand
GCGCCACGGTCTTGCGGGGCAGTGTCTCAAACTTCCGGGCAAGTTCTTTGGTCTGCGGCTGCGGGGCTTTCTGTATGGGCTTCATCTCCACCATCCCATGGTCCAGGAACAGCGGCTGGGGTTTGAGGGAAATGCATTCCCACCGCATCTGGATATCGCCGGCCGCTCCGGCAGGCAGAACCTCCACATCTGCTCTTCCCGTATTGAGGGCCTGGACCACTTCCTCCTCTTGTCCGATCGATAGGCTGCACCGCACCTCCGGGTAGCGGCGGCTGATCTCTTCCAAAATGTGCAAAGCCTCCGGTACGGCATCCAGACTTGAGAGCGCAACGCTCAAATACGCCGGTTCCTCCTGCCGCTCAGTTTCTTTCTCCACTGCATTCAAAAAGCCGTCCAATCTTGACATGATGTAATACCCAAATGCTGCTATTGCGGCAAGCCCGCCCAGCAGGAGCAGCGCTTTCATGACGGCCCTCCTCTCTTACGCCGCAGAGGGGACTGTTTTTATATGTGGAAGCACTTCTGGATGTCACGCTGTGTCCCCAGAACCAAGATGCTGCTGTCGGCCGGCGGGGCCGTATCGGGCGTGATCACCGTCATGGAGAATTTTCCCTGCTGCTTGATGGCCATGATGTTTACATGATACCGTTTCCGCACATCCAGCTGCCCAATGGTCTTTCCCACCCAGTTGCCGGGGACCTCGATTTCAAAGATCGCATGGTCGTCCTCCAGGGCAATGTAATCCAGAATGTGATCGGAGCTATAGCGTATGGCGGTCCAAACTGCCATCTGTTTTTCCGGGTAGACCACACCGTCCGCACCATTCCGCAGCAAAAACTTCGCCTGGGCATCCTGCTCCGCTCTGGCGATCACTTTTTCGCCCCCAGGTCCTTCAGCAAAGACGCTGTTTCCAGCAAGTTTTGAAAATTATCGCTAATGGCAACAATGCAGAGGTCAAAGTTTCTCACGCCAATGGAGGCCAGAAATTCCTCGCTGGTGCTGTCTCCGATCTGCGCATTGGTCACATAGGGGAGCACGGCATTGACTTTGTCCTCATCTTTATCCACCGCCATGACCTGATGGTTCAGTTCGTTTAGTTTCATGGCAATATGGCGGCCGAACCGGCCCAGGCCAATCAGTAAAACGGTTTTCATAGTTCCTGATTCATCCTTTCTTTATCCAACGGTGATGCGCTCCTGGGGAAGCCGGGCACTTGTGGCTTGGACATTGGAAAGCGCAGCATATATGAGCGTCAGTCCGCCGACACGGCCAAAAAAACATCAAGCAGATCAAAATGAGATGCGAGATCCAATTCAGCTCCGGCGTGATCCCCAGAGACAGACCTACTGTTCCAATCGCAGATGCTGTCTTGAACAGGCAGGTGAGAATGGGCAGGTCTTCCATTCTGCTGATGACCAGTCCGCCAGTCAAAAACAGCACCAGATACATCATCAGAATCGTCGCAGCCTGGGAAACAGTCTCGCTGGACACCCGCCGATTGAAGAAATGCGGATTCTCTCTGCGCCGGAAAACCGCAAGGGCGCTTGTCAGCAGAACGGCCAGGGCGGTCGTTTTCATACCGCCTGCCGTGGAGCCGTGAGAACCGCCAATCAGCATCAAAATGGTGATGACGGACTGTCCGGTCTCGCTCAGGGCCGTTAAATCAGCGGTATTGAATCCGGCCGTTCTGGGCGTGATCGCCTGAAAAACGGACAGGAGGAGCCGCTCCCCCATGGGGAAGTGCGCAAATTCAAAGAAGAAAAAGTATACAGTCGGAATGAAAATCAGCGCACCCGTCACCGACAAAATCACTTTGCTCTGCATGCGGTAGCGATGAAAGTGCTGCCGATTCGTCCAGATATCCTCCCATGTCAAAAATCCGATACCGCCCACAACGATCAAAAGCGCGATCACGATCGAGACCACGGGATCTGCCGAATAATCTGTCAGCGAGGAAAATGGCGCTTTGATT
>CAUWEK010000322.1:0-1987 GCA_963557435.1 uncultured Dysosmobacter sp. | reverse complement strand
GTTGAACTTCTCCTTGTCGGTCTTGCGGCCCCGGATGACGGGCATGGCCAGCACGTTTTCCATGAAGTCGGCGTAGATGTTCAGCATGCGCATGGTCTCTTCCCGTGCCTCTTCCGCCGTGGCGTGCATGGTGTGGCCCTCCTGCCACAAGAACTCCCGGTGACGCAGGAAGGGGCGGGATGTCTTCTCCCAGCGCAGCACAGAGCACCACTGGTTGTAGAGTTTGGGCAGATCGCGCCAAGAGTGGATGATGTTGGCATAGTGCTCGCAGAACAGCGTCTCCGAGGTGGGACGCACGCACAGCCGGTCCTCCAGCTTCTCACTGCCGCCCATGGTGACCCAGGCGCACTCGGGGGCAAAGCCCTCCACATGGTCCTTCTCCTTCTGGAGCAGGGACTCCGGGATCAGAACGGGCAGATACACGTTTTCATGGCCGGTGGCCTTGAACCGCCGGTCCAGCTCCGCCTGGATGTTCTCCCAGATGGCGTAGCCATAGGGCCGGTAGATGAACATACCCTTGACAGAGGTGTAGTCGATCAGCTCCGCCTTTTTGCAGACATCCGTATACCACTGGGCAAAATCCACATCCCGGGCGGTAATGGCGTCTACCTGTCTTTTATCCTGTGCCATATTCTCTCAAATCCTTCTATATATAATGTGTGATCGCTGCAAGCGGGTGGTTTTCACTGAGTTTATATTGTATCGGCCCGTCCATGAATTGTCAAGGCATGGCCGGGCAATTCCGGCGTGTCAGGCGTGAAAGAGCGGAACGCCTTGGGCGTTCCGCTCTTTTTGAGGCTGGTTATTTGGCGTATTCCACCACTTTGGTCTCCCGGATCAGATGCACCTTGATCTGGCCGGGGTATTCCATTTCCTCCTCGATCTTCTTGGCCAGATCCCGGGCCAGGATGACCATCTGGTCCTCGCTGACCTGCTCGGGCTTGACCATGACCCGGACTTCCCGGCCCGCCTGAATGGCATAGGCCTTCTCCACACCGGGATGAGAGCCGGTGATGGTCTCCAGCTGCTCCAGGCGCTTGATATAGTTCTCCAGATTCTCGCGCCGGGCACCGGGCCGTGCGGCGGAAATAGCGTCCGCCGCCTGGACCAGGCAGGCCACGATGGTCCGGGGCTCCACATCGTTGTGGTGGGCCTCGATGGCGTGGATGATGTCCTCCCGCTCCTTGTACTTCCGGGCGAACTCCACACCCAGGGCCACATGAGTGCCCTCCAGCTCGTGGTCCACGGACTTGCCCAGATCGTGGAGCAGGCCTGCCCGCTTGGCCGCCTGGACATCGGCGCCCAGCTCCGCGGCCATCATGCCGGCAATGTGGCTGACCTCGATGGAATGCTGCAGCACGTTCTGGCCGTAGCTGGTGCGGTAATGGAGCCGGCCCAGCATCTTCACAAGCTCGGGATGCAGGCTGCGGATGCCGCACTCGAACACGGCGCGCTCGCCCTCTGCCTTGATGGTGGCGTCCACCTCCCGGCGGGCCTTTTCCACCATCTCCTCAATGTGGGTGGGGTGGATCCGCCCGTCGGCAATGAGCTTTTCCAGCGCCAGCCGGGCGATCTCCCGGCGCACGGGCTCAAAGCAGCTGACGGTGATGGCCTCCGGCGTGTCGTCAATGATGAGGTCCACACCGGTGAGGGTCTCGATGGTGCGGATGTTGCGGCCTTCCCGGCCGATGATACGGCCCTTCATCTCGTCATTGGGCAGGGGAACCACACTGACGGTCATTTCGGCCACCTGGTCCGCGGCACACCGCTGGATGGCCTGCGCCACCACTTCGCGGGCGCGGGCCTCGCACTCCTCCTTCATCCGGGACTCCACCTCTTTGATCTTGAGGGCAGTCTCGTGGGTCACCTCGGACTCCACCTGATCGATCAGATACTGCTTCGCCTCCTCGGCGGTAAAACCGGAGATGCGCTCCAGCATTTCGGTCTGGCTGCGCTTGATGACCTTGATCTCCTCGTTTTCCTTATC
>CAUWEK010000321.1:0-2000 GCA_963557435.1 uncultured Dysosmobacter sp. | reverse complement strand
GATACCAATAATAAGGAGGTGCCGTTAGATGCGCGTAAAAGTTACCCTGAGATGCAACGAGTGCAAGCAGAGAAACTACAATACGATGAAGAACAAGAAGAATACCCCGGACAAGCTTGAGCTGAATAAGTATTGCCCCTTCTGCAAGAAGCACACGCTCCACAGCGAGACCAAGTAAGGTCAACAACGATGAAGAAAGGCGTGTAACGAGATGGCAGAAGAAGCGAAGAAGAAAAAGGATCGCGGACTCTGGTTCCGTGAGATGAAAAGCGAACTGAAGAAAGTCGTTTGGCCCAGCCGCAAGACCGTGGTGGAGAACACCGGCACCGTGCTGATGTGCTCTTTGCTGATCGGCGCCTGCATCTGGATCTTCGACGGTGTCATGGGTGCCGCTCTGGACATGGTCCTGAGCCTTCTGGGGTAAGGAGCCATGGCAGAGAACGCCAAGTGGTATGTTGTCCATACCTATTCCGGCTATGAAAATGCCGTTAAGACCAGCATTGAAAAGTTCGTGACCGGCCGCGGCATGGAGGATATGATCCTGCGGATCGAGATCCCCCTGGAGACCGTGACGGAAGTCACCGATTCCGGCGCCACCAAAGAGGTGGAGCGGAAGGTGTTCCCCGGCTATGTGCTCATCAAGATGGTCATGACCGACGATACCTGGCATCTGGTGCGGAATGTCCGCGGCGTGACCGGCTTTGTCGGCTCCGCCAACAAGCCCATCCCCCTGACGGAGGAAGAGGTGCTTGCCATGGGCATGGAGAAGCACGAGATCGTCGTCAAGTACAATGTGGGCGACCATGTCCGCATCATGGACGGCCCGCTGGCAAGCTTTACCGGCGTTGTGGAGGAGATCGAGCCCGAGAAGAACCGGGTGAGCGTGATGGTCTCCATGTTCGGACGCGAGACGCCGGTGGAACTGGAGCTGGATCAGGTCGAGGTCCAGGACTGAGCGTCCCCGCCGTGCCGGGCGGTTTCCGGCGCAAGTGGGAGGGATGGATATCCCGCCAAAGACGGCCCCGTGCCGCCACCACATTTATGATTTTAGGAGGTGCTACTCCGTGGCACAGAAGATTACTGGTTATGTAAAACTGCAGATCCCCGCAGGCAAAGCGACTCCCGCTCCCCCGGTCGGCCCCGCTCTGGGCCAGCACGGCGTCAACATCGCCGCGTTCACCAAGGAGTTCAACGAGCGCACCAAGAACGACATGGGCATGATCATCCCCGTGGTCATCACCGTCTATGCCGACCGTTCCTTCTCCTTCATCACCAAGACGCCTCCCGCAGCCGTCCTGATCAAGAAGGAGTGCAACATCGAGTCCGGTTCCGGCGTGCCCAACAAGAACAAGGTGGCCACCATCTCCAAGGCCTCCGTCCAGAAGATCGCCGAGATCAAGATGCGCGACCTGAACGCCGCCAGCCTGGAAGCTGCCATGAGCATGATCGAGGGCACCTGCCGCTCCATGGGCGTCACCGTGGGCGACTGATCTGTCCGCGACAACTGACCATTCATAACAGCCGAGCGGCTGGAAGGCCGCTCCATACAGTGGGAGGATTTGATTCCGAAGAACCACTATGAGGAGGAAGTAACATTGTTTAGAGGCAAGAAATATCAGGAAAGTGCCAAGCAGATCGACAAGAACACTCTGTACGAGGCTGCCGATGGCATGGCTCTCATCTGCAAAACCGCCAGCGCCAAGTTCGACGAGACTGTGGAGCTGCATGTGAAGCTGGGCGTTGACTCCCGTCACGCCGATCAGCAGGTCCGTGGCGCCATCGTGCTGCCCCACGGCACCGGCAAGACCGTCCGCGTCCTGGTGTTCGCCAAGGGCGATAAGGCTGACGCTGCCCGTGAGGCCGGCGCCGACTTCGTGGGCGATATGGACATGGTCGAGAAGATCCAGAAGGAAAACTGGTTCGACTTTGACGTGGTGGTCGCCAGCCCCGACATGATGGGCCTGGTGGGCCGTCTGGGTAAGGTTCTGGGCCCCAAGGGC
>CAUWEK010000320.1:0-2084 GCA_963557435.1 uncultured Dysosmobacter sp. | reverse complement strand
GTCACGCAGCACTGCCGCGTACTCGAATTCCAGCATCTTGCTGGCTTCCTTCATTGTCCCACCCGGCACCGCCGGGCGGGAGCCCTTCCATTTGACTCAAATCGTCCGGAGTGAATCCGGCCGATTTCAAGGATTTGCCGCCGGCAAACCGCTTGTACGGCACATTCGTGCCGCCCCGCTGTGCGGGGCCCCGGAAATGAAGGAAGCTATTTTTCACCCCGCAGCTCGATGATCCGGTCTCTCAAAACAGCCGCGTACTCGAATTCCAGCATCTTGCTGGCTTCCTTCATTTCCTTTTCCAGGCGGGCGATCTCTGCGGCGCGCTCCTGGTCGCTGAGCTTGCGCTTCTTCCGGCCCTTGCCGGACTCCTCCTCCGCAGAGTGGGAGATCTCCAGCACCTCCCGCACGCCCTTGATGATGGTCTTGGGGACGATGCCGTGGGCCTCATTGTAGTCACTCTGGATCTTCCGGCGGCGCTCCGTCTCATCCATGGCAAGGCGCATGGAGGGGGTGATCTCGTCGGCGTACATGACCACCAGGCCGTCGGCGTTTCGGGCCGCGCGGCCGATGGTCTGGATGAGGGACGTCTCCGAGCGCAAAAAGCCCTCCTTGTCCGCGTCCAGGATGGCCACCAGGCTCACCTCCGGCAGGTCCAGGCCCTCCCGCAGCAGGTTGATGCCCACCAGCACGTCGAACTTGCCCAGCCGCAGGTCCCGGATGATCTCCATGCGCTCGATGGTCTGCACGTCCGAGTGCATATACCGCACCCGGATCTCCGCGTTTTTCAAATACTCCGTCAGGTCCTCCGCCATCTTCTTGGTGAGGGTGGTCACCAGTACCCGCTCGTTCCGGGCGGCGCGGGTACGGATCTCCTCCATAAGGTCGTCGATCTGCCCCGTCACCGGGCGCACCTCCACTTTCGGGTCCAGCAGTCCCGTGGGACGAATGACCTGCTCCACCACCTGGTCCGCCCGCTCCCGCTCGTAGGGGCCGGGGGTGGCCGAGACGAACACGGCCTGTCCGATGCGCTCTTCAAACTCCTCAAATTTCAAAGGCCGGTTATCGTAGGCACAGGGCAGCCGGAAGCCGTACTTCACCAGAGAGTCCTTCCGGGCCCGGTCGCCGTTGTACATGGCCCGCACCTGAGGCAGCGTCACGTGGCTCTCATCCACGAAAAGCAAGAAGTCGTCCGGGAAGAAGTCCAGCAGCGTCATGGGGGCGGAGCCTGCCGGGCGGTCGGAGATGATGCGGGAGTAGTTCTCGATGCCGGAGCAGTAGCCCAGCTCTGCCATCATCTCCATATCGTACTCCGTCCGCTGGCGGATGCGCTGGGCCTCCACCAGCTGGTTGTTGTCCGTGAATACCTTCACCTGCTCCTCCAGCTCCTCACGGATCTGGCCGATGGCCTTATCCATCTTCTCCTTGGTGGTCACATAGTGGCTGGCGGGATAGATGGCGATGTGGTTGAGGTGGCGGTTCACCGTGCCGGTAACGGGGTTGAAGTCGCTGATGCGGTCGATCTCGTCCCCGAAGAACTCCACCCGAATGGCGTGGTCCTTATAATAGGCCGGGTACAGCTCCACCGTGTCTCCCCGCACCCGGAACATATTGCGCTGGAACGCCACGTCATTGCGCTCGTAGCGGATCTCCACCAGGCGGCGCAGCAGCTCGTCCCGGTCCCACTGGGCGCCCACGCGCAGCGACACCACCATCTGGGCAAAGTCGTCCGGCTCGCCCAGGCCGTAGATGCAGGAAACGGAGGACACCACGATCACGTCCCGCCGCTCCAGCAGCGCACAGGTGGCGGAGAGGCGCAGCCGGTCGATTTCCTCATTGGTGGCCGCGTCCTTGGCGATATAGGTATCCGTATGGGGGATATAGGCCTCCGGCTGATAATAATCGTAATAGGAGACAAAATACTCCACAGCGTTGTTGGGGAAGAACTCCTTGAACTCCGCGCACAGCTGGGCGGCCAGAGTCTTGTTGTGGGCCAGCACCAGCGTGGGCCGCTGGACGGCCTCGATGACCTTGGCCATGGTAAAGGTCTTGCCGGAGCCGGTGACGCCCAGCAGCACCTGCTCCTT
>CAUWEK010000319.1:0-2115 GCA_963557435.1 uncultured Dysosmobacter sp. | reverse complement strand
TCCAGGTCGCCGAAGGGGACCCGGGCCTCCAGGGAGTTGACGGAGATGCACCGGTCGGCCCGCAGCACGTCGTACATGTAAAGCTCATCCACCCGCTTTTTGGACTCCTGCTGGAAGGCCTCGTCGCTGGGGGCGAAGTCCGTGTACTTGTAGCCGAACAGCTCGTCGGAGATCTCGCCGGTCAGCAGCACCCGTACGTCCGTGCGCTGATGGATGGCCTTGCAGCAAAGGTACATGCCGATGCTGGCCCGGATGGTGGTGATGTCCCAGGTGCCAAGCAATGCGATGACCTCCTCCAGGGCGTCCAGCACCTCCTGACGGGTCATGGTGACCTCCATGTGGTCGGCGCCGATGTAGTCGGCGGCCTCCCGGGCGTACTTGAGGTCGATGGGGTCGGTGTCCATGCCGATGGCAAAGGTGCGGATGGGCTTGCCCAGCACCCGGCCGGCGATGGCGCACACCAACGAGGAGTCCAGCCCGCCGGAGAGCAGGAAGCCCAAGGGGGCGTCCGCGTCCAGCCGCTTATCCACGGCGGCGATGAGCCGGTCCCGGATGCCCTTGCACACCGTGTCCAGATCGCCGCGGATGTAGTGGTCCACCTTTGTCAGGTCGGCATAGCGGACGAACTTGCCGTGGGCGTAGTAGTGGCCCGGGGGGAAGGGGCAGATCTCGGCGCACAGGCCCACCAGGTTTTTGGCCTCGCTGGCAAACACGATGCCGCCGTCGGTGTCGTAGCCGTAGAACAGCGGGCGGATGCCGATGGGGTCCCGGGCGGCGATGAGCTCGCCGGAGGCGCCGTCGTAGAGGATGAGGGCGAACTCCGCGTCCAGCATGGCGAACATGTCCAGGCCATGTTCGTGGTACAGGGGCAGCAGCACCTCGCAGTCGCTGCCGCTTTGGAACGTGTAGCCCTGCTCCATCAGCTGCCGCTTCAAAGCGCGGAAGCCGTAGATCTCCCCGTTGCACACTACAAAGTCCCCGCCCAGCTGGAACGGCTGCATGCCCGCCTCCGTCAGGCCCATGATGGCCAGCCGCTGGAAGCCCAGGTAGCCGGTGGGCGTCTCCAGGATGCGGGCCATGTCGGGCCCCCGGGAGTGGGTGCGCTCAAAGTAGGGACGGATCTGGGATACGGAGCGGGTCTTCTTGGAAAAGCCGATGATGGAACACATAAAAAAGCACCTCCGGAAATAAAAAACGCAGCTTTCTCCTAAAAAATTTTAGGACGAATAGCTGCGATCCGCGGTGCCACCTAATTTGCCCCCGTAAGGGCCCCTTTCCCGGCTCTATCAAGCCTGTGTGATGTAACGGTCACAACCCGTCGCACCTACTGGCGGTCTCCCGCGTTCGGATTGCGGCTCCGGAGTGTTCTTCCCGCGAGTTCTTTGGTACGGGGTTTCCACTCTCCCCCGCTCACTGGCCCGGAACGCCCGCGGTACTTTTCTCCATCAACGCTGTTGACTATCAATTTTTGATGGTTGGAGTGTACCACGGCGGCCGGGGCAGTGTCAACGGCAAATAAAACAAACCTGCCGCCGGAAAAACCGGCGGCAGGGGGAGAAAAATCATCGTTTTGCACAAGGACACTTGTCCGCGCTGAGAGGATGGCCCTTACAGGGCGATGTCCGGCGTGTCCTGCGCGGCCTGAGAGAGCAGGGGACGGACCTTGGCCAAAAACGCGTCCACCTGGCTGGGGCAGCGGCCGATGTAGGCAGAGGGCGTCAGCACGGCCTCCATTTCCGCCTCCGTCATACCGAAGGCGGGCTCGGCGGCCAGACGGCTGAGAAGGTCGCACTTTTCGCCCTCCTTCATGCGGGCGGTGGCGGCCATGGAGCACTGGCGGATGATCTCGTGGAGGGCCTGGCGGTCGCCGCCGCGCTTGACGGCCTCCATCATCAGGTTCTCCGTGGCGATGAAGGGCAGGTACTCCCGCACGGTGGCCTCCACCACCTTTTCGTTCACATGCAGCCCGTCGGTGACGTTCTGGCAAAGGCGCAAAATGGCGTCGGCGCAGAGGAAGCCCTCCGGCATGGAGATGCGGCGGTTGGCGGAGTCGTCCAGCGTCCGCTCCATCCACTGGACGGAGGCGGTCATGGGGGCGTTCATGGCGTCGGCCAT
>CAUWEK010000318.1:0-2117 GCA_963557435.1 uncultured Dysosmobacter sp. | reverse complement strand
CCCGGATCACCACCGGCATGCTCAACAACGTCCTGGCGGACGCCCAGACCCGGGTGCAGCCGCCTTCCGACAAGGGCCGCCGCCTGAAGATCTACTATATGACCCAGGTGGGCATCCGGCCGCCTCACTTTGTTATTTTCTGCAATGACGCGCGGCTGTTCCATTTCTCTTATCAGCGGTATATCGAAAACTGCATCCGCAATACCTTCGGCCTGGAGGGCACGCCCATCATTCTGTCCATCCGGCAGAAGGGCGACAAGGAGGAGTGATGTTTATGAGCGGCGGAGCGACCGATATCGTGATCTATGCGGTGCCGTCCGGCGCGGAGCTGGTGTTGCTGCTGGCGGTGGTTGCGGTCGGTGCGTATTTCCTGGGCTGCTTCAACGGGGCGGTCATCGTCTCCAAGTATATTCTCCGGGATGACGTCCGCAGTCATGGCAGCGGCAATGCGGGCTTGACCAATTTCTACCGTACATTTGGCGGCCCGCTGACGTTTGTGGTCATCATGTGTGATGTGCTGAAGGCAGTCATTGCCGTTTTGCTGGGGCAGTGGCTGTTTGGCGGCCTGGTGTTCGGAAAATACTGGGCGGCTCTTTGGTGCCTGCTGGGCCACATGTTCCCCTGCATGTTCCACTTCAAGGGCGGCAAGGGCATCCTCTCCGGCGGCACCATTGCCATTATGATGGACTGGCGCATTGCCCTGGTGGTCTGGGGCGGCTTTTTGATCCTGGCCATATTGACCCGGTATGTGTCTCTGGGCTCCGTGTGGGCCGGGGCCAGCTTCCCCTTTATCTCCTGGTACTGCTATCCCTACCCGTCCATCGTAGTGCTGGCCTTCATCATCGGAGGTCTGGTGGTCTGGCAGCACCGGGCGAACATTCAGCGGCTCATCCATGGCAATGAAAATAAATTCAGCTTCCACCATAAGAAGGAGGGGTCTTCATGAAAGCGGTAGTGGTCGGCAGCGGCGGCTGGGGCACCGCACTGAGCCAGGTGCTGTGTGATAACGGTCACGATACGTGGCTCTGGTCCCATAATCCCGCCAAGGCCGCGGAGATGGAAAAGACCCGGGAAAATCCGCTGCTCAAGGGCGTGATCCTGCCGGATTCCCTCCATATTACAGGAGATCTTACATGCCTGCACGGGGCGGATCTCGTGGTATGCGCCGCCCCGTCCTTTGCCGTGCGGGAGACCGGGCGGAAGATCGCCCCGTATCTGACGGAAAAGACGGTGCTGGTGAGCGTATCCAAGGGCATCGAGCGGGACACGAACCTGCGTATGAGCCAGATCCTGCAGGAGGAGACAAAAAATATCTGTAAGGTGGTTGCCCTTTCCGGCCCCTCCCATGCAGAGGAAGTGGGGGTCCGGCTGCCCACCGGCTGCGTCTCTGCCTGTCCGGACCGGGCGGCGGCCCGGTTTGTGCAGGATGCGTTTATGAACGACTATTTCCGCATCTACACCAGCTATGATATCGTGGGTGTGGAGCTGTCCGGGGCCATGAAAAACGTGGTGGCTCTCAGCTGCGGCATCTGCACGGGTCTTGGGTTCCAGGACAACACCAAGGCGCTGCTGATGACCCGGGCCATGGCGGAGCTGACCCGCCTTGGTGAGCAGCTGGGCGGCACCCGCCGCACCTTCGGCGGCCTGGCCGGTATGGGGGACCTGATCGTCACCTGCACCTCCATGCACTCCCGAAACAACCGGGCGGGCATGCTCATCGGACAGGGCAAGACCGTGGAGGAGGCCATGAAAGAGGTAGGTGCCGTAGTGGAGGGTTATTACGCCGCCGAGAGCATCTGCCAGCTGGCCGGCAGGGAAGGTGTGGAAATGCCCATCTGCACCTGCGCCTACGAGGTGCTGTACAAAGGCAGGGACGTCCAGTCTGTGGTCAGTGAGCTGATGCGCCGGGCCAAGAAGGATGAGCTCTTGGAGCGCACTTGGCTTTAAACTGTAAAAAAACCGGAGCTGCTTTCCGCAGCTCCGGTTTTTTTGCCGTTTTTTGTTAAAAGAAAATCCCGGACAAAAGTCCGGGATTTTGTTTGTCCAAGTTAGACCGCTCTGGTGACCTTACCGGAACGCATACACCGGGTACAAACATACACATGGCGGGGGGAACC
>CAUWEK010000317.1:0-2142 GCA_963557435.1 uncultured Dysosmobacter sp. | reverse complement strand
TTGGAGAGCACGAAGCGGGTCTGGGGCATGGGGCCCTCGGCGGCGTCCACCAGCAAGATGACGCCGTTGACCATCTTCAAAATACGCTCCACCTCGCCGCCGAAGTCGGCGTGGCCCGGGGTATCCACGATGTTGATCTTCACATCCTTATACTGGATGGCGGTGTTCTTGGCCAGGATCGTGATGCCGCGCTCCCGCTCCAGGTCGCCGGAGTCCATGACCCGGTCCACCACCTCCTGGTTTTCCCGGTACACGCCGCCCTGCTTGAGCATCTCGTCCACCAGGGTGGTCTTGCCGTGGTCGACGTGGGCGATGATGGCAACGTTTCTCAAATGTTCATTCTGCATAAATGCGCGTCCCTTCTTTTTCGGTTAAAGGCGTTCCGCCCGTTATTCACATACAGCTCATTATTATAATCTGCCCATTGGCTTATTTCAAGTAAAACATTCGATTTTTCACGTATTTTTCCCAATTTTCTCTTTCAATGTCCGCCCTGTGTCCCCAGTTATTTTTTTCACCAAAGAAGAGCGCCCGCAGGCCGCCATTTTTAGTCTTTCGTACATTGACATATGTCCGCCACGCAACCTATAATGGAGATGCTGCGTCGGAAGCGGTGCCAGCACCGCACGTTCCCCGCAAGTACCGTGGTTCGCTGGAACCACCCCAGGAGGCACACCCGCCATGTATCAGATCAAGACCTTCAACAAAATTTCTCCCGTGGGCCTGGGCCGTTTCGACCCGGAGCTCTATACCGTCAGCGACAGCTGCAGCGGTGAGGACGCCATCGTGGTCCGCTCCGCCAGGCTGCTGGACTATGCATTCCCCTCTAACCTGCTGGCCATCGCCCGGGCAGGTGCGGGCGTCAATAATATTCCCCTGGACCGCTGCTCTCAAGCCGGCATCGCCGTGTTCAACACCCCCGGCGCCAACGCCAACGCCGTCAAGGAGCTGGTGCTGTGCGCCATGCTCATCGGCTCCCGGGACGTGGACGGCGCCATCCGCTGGGTGCGCGACCAGGTGGACGCGGGCATCGATGTGACCACCGTGGTGGAAAAGGGCAAGTCCGCCTTTATCGGCCCCGAGATCTATAAAAAGACGCTGGGCGTCATCGGCCTGGGTGCCATCGGCTCTCTGGTCGCCAATGTGGCGCTGTCCATGGGTATGGACGTCTACGGCTATGACCCCTTCCTCTCTGTGGACAATGCCCTGCGGCTGGACCGCCACATCCATGTGGTGAAGGATATCCGGGAACTTTACAAGCGGGCAGACTATGTGACTGTCCACATCCATTACACGCCCCAGACGGAAAAGATGATCAACGCCGACGCCATCTCCTCCATGAAGAGGGGCGTCCGCTTCATCAACCTGGCCCGGGGCGAGATCGTGGACGACGACGCCATGCTCGCCGCGCTGGATACGGGCAAGGTGGCCGCCTATATCACCGACTTCCCCAACAACCGCATCGTCAAGGCCCCCCATGTAATCGCCATGCCCCATTTGGGCGCCTCCACCCCGGAGAGCGAACAAAACTGCGCGGTGATGGCGGTGGATGAGCTGCGGGACTACCTGGAAAACGGCAACATCCGCAACTCCGTCAACCTGCCCAATGTGACGCTGGAACGCAGCGGCGTCATGCGCCTTTGCGTCATCCACCGCAATATTCCCGCCATGCTGGCCAACATCACCACGCTGCTGGCCAAGGACGGCGCCAACGTGGAAAATCTGAGCAACAAGTCCAAGGGCGACTATGCCTATACGCTGGTGGACCTGAACACCCGGGTGGATGATTCCGTCATCCAGGATGTGCGGGATCTTCCTAATGTGGTGCGGGTGCGGGTGATCTGACCCCTGTGGGCAGGCTTTTCCCGGATTGACAGACCACACAGAAACGGGTACAATGGACACTGTCCGTTGTACCCGCTTTTCATATGCCCCTGTAGCTCAGTTGTATAGAGCGACCGCCTCCTAAAAATCGAATCGTTCGAATTCTGGAGCCTTGTATAACTGAATAATTTCTGTATATGCCCCCGTACCTCACCAGGATAGAGGGTCCGCCTCCTAAAAATCGAATCGTTCGAATCCTGGAACCCTGCAAAATTGAATATTTTCTGTATAAGCCCCCGTAGCTCAGTTGGATAGAGC
>CAUWEK010000316.1:0-2144 GCA_963557435.1 uncultured Dysosmobacter sp. | reverse complement strand
GCTCGGAGTCCATGGCCGCCTTGAACCGGGCCACCGCATCCATGGAAGGCATTTTACAGGAATTCATAACATCCTCCTATTATATAAGTAAAAGTGAAAAGCCCCTCCGTGCCTTGGAAATGCCGGGGCACGGAGGGGGCGTTTTTTTATTCCAGACCGCCGCCCTGCATGGCAGACAGAGCGTGATCGGTATACAGCTTGTAGAAGCCCTTGCGGGGCTCGCGGGGCAGCACGCCGGCCTTGGAGCGCTCGGCCAGGACCTTGGTGGCCTCTTCCACCGTGCAGGGCACGCCGTGGATACCCGTCAGGTTGATGGTGCGGTTTTCCACGCTGTAAGAGATCAGGTCGCCGTCTTCGATGAAGGCGATGGGACCGCCTGCGGCAGCCTCGGGGCTCACATGGCCGATGGCGGCGCCGCGGGTGGCACCGGAGAAGCGGCCGTCGGTGATCAGGGCCACAGAGCCGTTGATGCGCTCGTCGCAGACGATGGCCTCGGTGGTCATGAGCATCTCGGGCATGCCGCAGCCGCGGGGGCCCTCATAGCGGATGATGACCACCTCACCGGGATTGATCTGGTTGTTGACCACCGCGCTGTGGGCGTCCTCCTCGTGGTTGAACACCCGGGCCTTGGCGTTGACCACTTCCCGCTGATCCATGGCGCAGGCGGAGTACTTCAGCACGCTGCCCTCGGGGGCAATGTTGCCCTTCAAAATGGCCACGGAGCCCTTTTCGGGGGCCTTCTCCACGGGGAAGATCACCTGGTCGCGGGTGAGGCCGTAGTTGGCCAGATAGCCCAGGTTCCGCTCGAACCAGTTGTCCTTGTGGAGGGCTTCCAGGTTCTCGCCCAGAGTCTTGCCGGTGACCGTCATCACGTCCAGATCCAGCATGTCCCGCAGCATCCACTGCACCATGGGAACACCGCCGGCGAACCAGAAGGACTCGGTCAGGTGCTGGCCGGAGGGGTTGATGTTGCCCAGGTGGGGCACCTGGTGGTTGATCTCGTCGAACAGCTCGATGGGCAGGTCGTAGCCCAGCTCGCGGGCGATGGAGGGCAGATGGATGGTGGCGTTGGTGGAGCCGCCGATGGCGCTGTGGACGATGATGGCGTTGCGGAACGCGGCGGGCGTCATGATCTGAGAGGGGGTGATGCCCTTTTCGGCCAGGTCCATGATCTTGCGGCCGGCATAGCGGGCGTACTGGAGGATGTCACGCATGGTGGCGGGCACCAGGGCGGCGCCGGGCAGGGTCATGCCCAGGGCCTCGGCCATGCACTGCATGGTGGAGGCGGTGCCCAGGAAAGTGCAGGCACCCACGGAGGGGCAGCCGGTCAGCTTGTAGTCCCGGACTTCCTGATCGGTGATGGCGTCCTTGCGCTTTTGACGCAGGGAGATATCACCCGCCACCAGGGAGGTGGTCTGGTTGGGGCCGGGGCGCATGGAGCCGCCGGGGATGAAAATGGTGGGGATATCCATCCGGGCCGCCGCCTTCAGGTGAGCGGGGATGGACTTATCGCAGCTGGAAGAGAGGATCATGCCGTCCCAGGGCACTGCGGAGGCGTGGACCTCCACCATGTTGGCGATGGCCTCACGGGATGCCAGCACGAAGTTCATGCCGTCGTGGCCCTGGGCGCAGCCGTCGCAGATATCCGTGGCATAGTACTTGGCAGGCTTGCCGCCCCGCTCGTACACGCCGTAGACGGCCTGCTCAGTCACCTGGTTGAGGTGGAAGCTGCCGGGGTGAGAGTCGCCGTACACGCTCTCGACCATGATCTGGGGACGGGTGATGTCCTGATCGTCCCAGCCGGTGCCCATTTCCAGGGCGTCGAACTGAGCCCACAGCAGGCGCTCTTTTGCACTTCTCTGATTCATAGACTTCTCCTTAAAATTACCGCAAAATGTTTGAAGCTGAAAGGCAGAATGGCCTGCCACCTGCCGGAACAGCAAGCAGCAGGCCATATTTCTGCTAAGAGAAAACGAGGGGCCGCAGCGTCCTCGCTGCGTGTGGAGTTTTTAGAAAATGCCCACGGCGCTGGCGATGCAGACCATGATGAAGCACAGCACGCCGGCAACGAAATCGGGGACGGTGATGTACTTGAGGCCCTGCTTGAGGTCCAGGTTGAAGAACTTGGAAATGACCCAGAAGCC
>CAUWEK010000315.1:0-2148 GCA_963557435.1 uncultured Dysosmobacter sp. | reverse complement strand
CAGCTACCAGGGTTCTTTCCTCTTCTCTCCCGCCGGAAAGTCCATCTATCAGCTGGACCGGTCCACAGGACAAAGCCGCCCCCTTACTCCCTGAGCGCAGTAAAAAGCCCCCGGCGGGAAATCCCGCCGGGGGCTTTTTCACATCTTTACTTCTTCTGTACGTGCTGGGCCAGGCGCTTGTCCTCTGTGCGGATGTGGGAGACCAGCACCGCCACCACCCGGTTCAGATCGCCCAGGGCCTTGACCGTGGGACCGGCCTGCATCAGCTCCTGGGACACCTCGGCCAGCTGGCGGCGATACCCATCGTGGAACTGCTTGTGGGCAGCGTATCCGGGATAGCTGCTCTGCACCTGCAAACGCTCCTCATCCCCGAAGTGCTTGACCACGTAGTTGGTCAAAAATGTAACCGTCTGCTGGATCTGGGTGCGGCCCTGCCCCTGGGAGCAGGCCTCCATCAGGCTGTTCACCGCTTCAAACAGTTGCCGGTGCTCGGAATCAATCAGGGCGTTTCCGGTCAGCAGTTCCTGCGTCAATTCATATTTCATGTTCAGATCGTTCTCCTTTTCGGGTCCTGGGCCGATCCCACGGACAAGATATTGGGATGTTCTACTATTTATATCGACCGTGGCGGGAAAAAGATAATCCGCAAATTCTCTTTCTTTGCAAGAAGGCATTTTTTCTGCCGGGGCCCCTTATGTTTCCGTGAGATTTGGACGATATATACAATAAGGAGCCCGAAGCCTGCTTCGGACAGAACAAGAACGATTTTACAAGTGGGAGGGTGTGCGATGGTGTCTCCGATCTATCCCGGCGGGGCATATCCCGTAGGCGCAGTGCCGTACGGCAAAAAAGCCGATCCGGAGTCCGTGCCCGCCTCCGGACAGCACTACGACCAGATCCAGTTTTCCTCACACCTGAGTGAAACGGAAAAACGCATCAAGGAAACGACAAGCCAGATCACCCGGCAGATCCGTACCCGACCCTCCCGGCAGGATCTGGAGGCTCTGCGGCAGCAGGTGGCCTCCGGTACCTACCAGGTGGATGCCCGGGAAATTGCCGGGCGCATGTTGCTGATGGAGGAGCATTGACGCGCAATGGAATTTCACGATTACTTGACTTTTTTGCAGGAGCTGCGCCAGGAGCTGGACACGCTCTCCGGCGTGGAGCAGCGGAAGATCGCGGCCATCCAGGCCGGAGACCTGGATGCCCTGGACGCGTGCATGAAGCAGGAGCAGGCCGCAGCTTTGTCCCTGCGGGGCCGGGAACAGCACCGCAATGAGATGCTCCAGGCACTGGGCCTCAAGGGCGTTGCACTGGGAGAGCTTTCCCGCCGCTGCCCGCCCCAGGACCGGGAACAGACCGCGGAAATCACCCGGCAGGTGCTCTCCAGCTACCGGGTGCTCTCCAGCGCCCAGGAGGCTGCACGCACGCTGATGGAATCCAATCTGCGCCGCATCCAGCAGGAGCTGGACCGGCAGGAATCGGTCCATCAGGGTCCATCCCCCGCCGCCTGGAAAACAACCACGGACTTCCGCGCCTGAGAGGAGAACACTATGAGCACATTTGGTTCCTTTACCACCGTCCGCCTGGGCATCTACTCCGCCCAAAAGGGCCTGGACGTGACAGGCAACAACATCACCAATATCAACACTCCCGGCTATACCCGCCAGCGGCTCAATCAGGTCAGCCTGATCCCTTCCGTCTCCGACCGGTATGCCTCCAGCTACAACACCCGCATCGGCCAGGGCGCCGTGGTCACCGGCGTCACGCAGCTGCGTGACCCGGGTCTGGATATCTCCTACCGCAAGGCCCAGTCCGACGTGGGCGCCGCCAACGCCAAGCTGGCAGGCCTCAACGACATCGCCTCCATCCTTGACGAAGTGGGCAAGGGCGATCTGGAGCAGGACGACGGCGTCATCCTCAGCCAGCTCAACGATCTGCGGGATCTCATCAGCCAGGCGATCACCAACGGCACCGACACCTACGACAGCCTCATCCGCACCTCCGCCGACTCCCTGACCACCTTCTTCAACTCCTACGCCGACGCCCTGGCCGGCAAGATGGACGACTACACCCAGGAGCTGGACCAGCAGGTGACGGCGGTCAACGATATTCTCACCCAGCTGCGGGATCTGAACGTATCCATCC
>CAUWEK010000314.1:0-2185 GCA_963557435.1 uncultured Dysosmobacter sp. | reverse complement strand
GGCCCGTCGTCACCCACCACCATGGCGCGGCGGATGGTAATGGTGTCTCCGGAGATATCCTCCCAACGCAGGCCCAGGATCTCCGACTGACGGAGCCCCAAGAACACGGCCAGGCAGATGGGCAGCTCATAGCGCGTCCCCCGGGCAGCTTCCAGCAGACGGCGGATCTCATCTTCCGTGGGAATCTGGATCTCCTGCTTGACTTTCTGGGGCAGGCGGGTCCGCAGTGTCAGCGCCGGACGGTACTCTCCCACAACGGCGGAGAGAAGGCCGTGGGCGTTTGCCACTGACTTGGGGGACTTCCCCTCCCGAACCATCCACCCAACCCATCGCTGCACCTGCTCCTGGTTCAGTTGGTTCAGCTGGACGTTTTCCAGCGGGCCCAGCGCCTCCCGGATGTGGTTATACCCCCGGATCGTGGAGGGGGAGAGTACCGGCGTTTTCAGGTCAATGTAGCGCTGCATGGCGTCCGATACGGACAGCTGCAGGGGAGAGCGCGCATCTTCGGCCAGTCGGGTCTTGAGCCCGGCGGCCCAGTAGGATGCCGCTTCCGCTGTGTCAAAGGTGCCGTTGTAGCGATGCCCGTCCACCATCAGCTGAATATACCATTTTCCGGCGGGCGTTTTCTTCGGCTTCGGGAGTTTCATTGCTGCCCCTTTCTGAAAAATAAAACATTTGTTCGATTAAACCGTTAATAAAAAGCCGCCCGCCAGGGGCGGCTTTTTATTAAACGGATGGAATATTTACAGACGTGAGCTTTTGCAGATAACCTTCATACAACTCCAGTTGTCTTGTGGTCATCTTGTCTGAGTTTAAGTTATACGGTCCGCTGAATTTCTCAATGGCAGAGTTGATGCCTTTTGCCGTTTTCAATTCAAACAGATGCTTATAGGTCTTTTCAAAGTCTACCTGAAGGATCGATTCAAGTTGGCTTGCAAACAAAGAGAGAATATCCTGTTTACATTCTTCGATAGAGTGATACTTGGATAGCTTTGGAGCTTTCTGCATGATTGCTTCCGCATGCTGCATGATCGTATCCAGGTTCATGAAGAACAGGGCGGCGCTTTTGGTGCGCTTGATGTCAGATTCTGCTTTTTCCAGTGCGGAGAGATCGTCTGCAACTTTTTCGAGATCGTCTGCAGTTTCCAGCAATTGCGGGATCTCGGTTTCATATTTTTTGCGCAGTTTAAAAAACAGAAATAGGAACAGAGCAGAAACCAGCAGTGCTGCTGGTGCTGCGATTGCGGATAACAAAAAGAGCACGGAAATGATAGGGTATGTAATAGTTACAAACTTGTGATTCTTTTGGTATTTTTTTGCCTGGGTACGCAACTCGTCTGCAGATGGGAGCGCGTAGTTTTCAGCGGAGTCGCTTTGGGCGTTTCCGGCAGCTCTGCGCTGGACGGACCGTGAAGTGCCGATTTTGCTGGAATAGGAAAGTCCTGTTCCTGGGGCGGACACCCTGGCCCGGGTGCCGGTTCTGGTGTTATAGGAAACACCGCCGTATTTATTTCCGATACTGATCCCGGCGCTTTTGCTGCCGAGATTCAACTTGACGCCGGGGGCAATCTTAATGCTTTTACGAAACCGAACTCCCATGGTTTTCTCTCTCCTTGTGTCAGAATCGGACACACTATAAATTTTCCTTTATACAAGCGTAGAGATCCCTGATAAAATCAGCCCCCAGCACATTTTTTACAAGGGGACAGCCCTAAGCTCTGGGCATTACTGAGTGTAGTGGGATTATAGGTACCATTGCCACAGTTTGAATCATAATGATACTTGCTTCCTGTTGGGGTTATATAAACAATGGTTTCCTGCTGTTCTGGAGCAGCTTCTTCCTCCGGCTCAGCAAAGACGTCGTACTGCAGTCCGCTTGCAAAACCGCTTCCCAGGATCGTTCCGTTTCTATCTTCGATTTGGAAGCTGATATTGCTGATCCCATAAGTATCAGTGGCAATGGATTGGGTTTGAGATGCCGCTGCTTCAGCTGAAGAACAGATTTCGCTCCAATTTTCGGGCTGCACATCTGCGCTTAGATCTTGGCAGATAATATGGACTTCCAATCGGTCTCCCCGGTTTTTTATATCGATGTCCGCTCCGCTGTACACGGATTCAAACGGTGCAGCCAGATCTTCGTACTCGTTTTCTGCTGCCGGGACTTCCGCTTGGATTGTTTCCTGTT
>CAUWEK010000313.1:0-2199 GCA_963557435.1 uncultured Dysosmobacter sp. | reverse complement strand
ATTGACGAAGAGAAGCAGAAGATCTCCATGTCCATCCGCGCCCTGCTGACTCCCGCCGATGAGGAGCCCGCTGAGGAAGAGTAAGATTTGAAAAAAGAGCAGGCCTGCGGGCCTGCTCTTTTTTTAAAATTTTGTGATTTTTTTCACGTTTTCCATTGCAATGTGTCCCAGCCTATGTTATAATCTTGACAATGTGAAGTAAGACAACCCCTGAGACATCATACAGGGACATCATTTATAACGGGAGGATTATCATGAGCTATCAGGAAGAGTACAAGCAGAAACTCAAAACCGCCGACGAGGCGGTCAAGGCCGTCAAGTCCGGTGACTGGGTGGACTATGGCTGGAGTGTCTGCACCCCCAAGGCACTGGACAAGGCACTGGCCAAGCGCAGCGAGGAACTGACCGACGTGAAGCTCCGCGGCGGCATCCTCACCAGCCGTCCTGCGGTTTTTGACGTTCCCAATGTGGCTGAGCACTTCACTTGGAACTCCTGGCATATGTCCGGTGTGGAGCGCAAGGCCATCAGCGAGGGCTTTGCCTACTTTGCGCCCATCCGTTATTCCGAGCTGCCCAGCTATTACCGCAACTGCATCGGTCAGACCGACGTGGCCATGTTCCAGGTGGCTCCCATGGATGAGCACGGCTGGTTCAACTTCGGTCCCTGCGCTTCTCATATGAAGGCGGTCTGCGAGACCTCCAAGACCATCATCGTGGAAGTCAACAAGAACATGCCGGTGTGCTTCGGCGGCTTTGACAACTGCGTCCACATCAGCGACGTGGATATGATCGTGGAAGGGGAGAACCCCGCCATCGAAGAGCTGGGCGGCCCCGGCGAGGCTTCCGAGGTGGACCTGGCTGTTGCCAACCTGGTGGTTCCCGAGATCCCCAACGGTGCCTGCCTGCAGCTGGGCATCGGCTCCATGCCCAGCGCCATCGGCAAGATGATCGCCGAGTCCGACCTGAAAGACCTGGGCGTGCATACCGAGATGTACGTGGACGCTTTCGTGGACATGTCCAAGGCCGGCCGCATCACTGGTCTGCGCAAGCCCTTTGACCGCGGCCGTCAGACCTACGCCTTCGCTGCCGGCACCAAGAAGCTCTACGACTTCCTGGACGGCAACCCCGAGTGCATGGCCGCGCCCGTCAGCTATGTGAACGACATTGCCCGCGTCTCCCAGATCGATAACTTCATCTCCATCAACGGCGCCGTGGATATCGACCTCTATGGTCAGGTTTCCTCCGAGTCCTCCGGCACCCGCCACATCTCTGGTGCAGGCGGCCAGCAGGACTTCGTTATGGGTGCGTACCTTGCCAAGGGCGGCAAGAGCTTCATCTGCTGCTCTTCTTCCTATATGGACAAGAAGACCGGCCAGCTCAAGTCCCGCATCCGTCCCACCATGCTGGAAGGCACCGTCATCACCGCCACCCGTACCAACCTCCACTGGCTGGTGACCGAGTACGGTAAGGTCAACGTCAAGGGCCTGACCACCTGGGAGCGCGCCGAGGCCATCATCTCCGTTGCGCATCCTCAGTTCCGTGAGGAGCTGATCGCCGAGGCGGAGAAGATGCACATCTGGCGTCGGTCCAACAAGAAGTAATTCTCACACTTGAATACTGGCGGTATTGGGAATACCGCCAGTATTTTTTTTGTGCCAAAAACAAGAAAAACCGCTTGTAAATTGAAAATTATAGGGCTATAATTACATTTGAGTAAATATTTGTTTTTGTGAGGTGTCAACAAAAGCGGGTACCCGGCACCGCGTGGACGGGAAAGGAAAGGTTTTTTCATGTTCAGCATCGGGGATCTGGTTGTCCATCCCATGCATGGAGCAGGCGTCATCGATGGGATCATTCGCGAAAAGATCGCGGGCAGCACGCAGGACTATTATGTGTTCAAAATGCCGGTTGGGGGACTTCTTCTGAAGATCCCCGTGGCCAACAGCCAGGCCATCGGGATCCGGCAGATCATTTCCAAGCCGGAGGCGGAGTCTTTGCTCACCTCCATTCCGGAAATGGAAGTGGAGAGCTGTACCAACTGGAACAAACGCTATCGGGAGAACATGGTCCGCCTGAAAAGCGGGGACCTCTATGAGGTGGCCCGGGTGGTCAAGGCGCTCATGCACCGGGACCGTCAGCGAGGGCTTTCCACCGGGGAGCGGAAAATGCTGCACAACGCCCGCCAGATCCTTCTTTCTG
>CAUWEK010000312.1:0-2240 GCA_963557435.1 uncultured Dysosmobacter sp. | reverse complement strand
AAGGGAAAGCCCACCAACTCCGAGTTCATTGCCATGATCGCGGACCGGCTGGTGCTGGAACAGAAAAATCGCAGCATGCTGCATGCATAAAAAAGAGAGGCTCATGCCTCTCTTTTTTTCTGTATGGGATTTGTGCAGCACCACTCAGGGAAGCTCCAATGCCTCCGGGCACAGGGCGGCTGCCGTCAGCTCCAATTGGGCCCGGGTAGGGCCATCGCCCCAGTAGTGCACTTCCGCCAGGCGGCCATCCCAGCAGAAGACGTACCGATTCCGGGGCTCGGTGCCGGTATAGTGGCGGTAGAGGGCACTTACCCCGTCGGGGGCCCAGTCCTGGAGCACCGCGTGGTCCATGTACTCCTCCGGCACCTCCGGAGAGCGGCGGGCGTACTGCTCCAGCAGGTAGTCCCGGCAAAGGCCGTACAAAAGGGGCAGCTTCACGTCTACCACCGTGTAGGATAGATCCGGCAGCTCCTCCTCGCAGTCCAGCCGCAGGTCCTGACGGTAGTCCGCCTGGGTCAGCAGGGGAGAGGACTGGATGCGGGCCTCCGTGGAGTAGCGGTCGTCCTCGGCCGTACCGGTCAGGTCCTCTGCCCGCAATGGGATGGGGTCGGCATAGACCTCCCAGGTGATGCCGTGGACAGTGTAGGTGTCCACCGGGGCAGACTGGTTCAGCAGCCCTTGGCGGCTCAGGGAGATCACCCCGGCCACCAGCGCCCCCATACCCGCCAGGGTGACGGCTACGCAGACGCCCACGGATACGGCTCGGTTCACCCGCCGGGAGGCCCCCAGGCCCCGGAGGGCATTGGTAACGGCGGCGGTGAGTACGCACACCAGCACCACCAGCACCACACCGAAGAGAAAGTATACCAGCTCCCGCCGGGAGGTAGTCAGCAGGAACAGGATCTCCACAGCAAACAGGATGCTCACAAAGGTGAAGCTGGCGCAGCGCCAGGTGCGGATGTGGAGCATGCGGCCCTCCTGGGCCGCCCGCCGGGCCCGGGGCAGCCACCGGCCGTAGGCGAGCAGCTCCAACAGGGCCATAAGGGCGATGGGCAGCCAGATGGCCGACGAGAGCAGCGAGATGGGGGAACTGAGTACATCCAGGGGACCGGTGTACATCCGCCAGAAGAAAAACGCCATCTGGAATATGGCCAGGGCCAGCATGGCCAGTATCCCCGGAAGAAAGTTGCGGCGCATGGCGGCGCGGATGTTTTCCACCTGGGTCACCGGCTCTGTCTCCAGAGGGACGGGAGAGGGCTGGTCCGTATAGAAGATCTGCATTTGTCCCCACCGGACCGCCGGTTCCCACCCGGCCTGAGCACAGTAGTCCGCAAAGACCTGCTGGCCCTCCGTGGGGCCCGGATCAAAAGAGGACGCCTTGGGGAAGTAGGTAACGGAAAAGTGGAGCTGCGATGGTTCCATGGCCCGGTAGCGCCAAAGCACGCCGGAGAGGGAGTCGATCATCCAGCCCCGTGCCGCCATACGCTCCAGGTGGGCCGCAATGCCCTGGGCGTCGTAAAAGGAATAAACAGCCGGCCGGTAAATCCGCTTCTTTTTCATGTCTGCGCTCCTTCCTCCGGCATGACGCGCCGGTAGTCCTCTGCCAGTATCAGGATCCGCCGGTACTCCTCCGCCAGGGCCTGCCGTCCTGCCGCCGTGATGCGGTAGCTGCGGCGGCGGCCCTCCACCTTCGTCTCCTCGATCATGCCGGCGGTCTGGAACTGCTCCAGCAGATTATAGAGTGTGCCGGGCCCTACGATCACCCGCCCGTTCGTCACAGCCGACACGGCGCCCATCAGGTCCGTGCCGCACTGCTCCTTGGTCAGGCACAGCAGGATATAGAACATCTGCTCCGTCAGGGTGTGGAACTTCTCCCGGGCCATAGGACACCTCCTCCCTAAATATCGAATATCGTTATTTCTGACTTCACTATAATACCGATATTCGATATTGTCAAGGGGCAAGTGAGGCTTGCCTTTTGCCGTCTGGCGTGCTATCCTGTTGAAAGATTAAAAAAAGAGGAGAAAAAGGCATATGAAGTATTCCTTCCGTCCCCAGGGCGTGTGCTCTCGGGAAATGAGTGTGGAGCTGAATGACCAGGGCGTCATCGAGAAGCTGGAGGTCGTGGGCGGATGCAGCGGCAACCTGCAGGGCATCAGCGCCCTGGTCAAGGGCATGTCCGCCCAGGAGGACATCGAGAGCATGAAGGGCATCCACTGCGGTGCCAAGTCCACCTCCTG
>CAUWEK010000311.1:0-2247 GCA_963557435.1 uncultured Dysosmobacter sp. | reverse complement strand
CGTTGGCGCAAAAAACCAATACCTAAGGAAGGAAGGCATCACATGCTGCACGACTTGTTGATCCTGTACACGCTGTTTTTCCGCATGGGCGCCGTGACGTTCGGCGGCGGCTATGCTATGCTCCCCATCCTCCGGCGGGAGATCATCCAGAACCATAAGTGGATGGACGAGGAGACCATCATGGACTACTACGCCCTCAGCCAGGGCCTGCCCGGCATCATTGCCATCAATGTGTCCGTGTTCATCGGCTACAAGCAGCGCAAGATCCCCGGCGCGGTGGCCGCTGCGCTGGGCATGGTCTCTCCCTGCATCATCATCATCTCCATCATCGCGTTTTTCCTCTCCAGCTTCCAGGATAACCCCTATGTGCAGCATGCGCTGGCGGGCATCTCTGTGTGCGTGGCGGCGCTGATTTTGGATGCGGTCATCAGCATGTGGAAAAAAGGCGTCAAGGATGCGTTCGGCATTGTGGTGTGCCTGGCCATGCTGGTGCTCAATACCTTTACGGACCTGTCCCCCATCCTGCTGGTCATCGCCTGCGCTCTGCTGGGTATCGGCGCGAAAATGATCCAGCGTAAGTCCGGGAAGGAGGAGAAGAAATGATTTATCTGCAGCTTTTCTGGGAGTTTTTGAAGATCGGCCTGTTTGCCGTGGGCGGCGGCATGGCCACGCTGCCGTTTTTGCAGGATCTTGCTGAGTCCACCGGCTGGTTCCCCCAGTCCCTGATCACGGACATGATCGCCATTTCTGAGTCTACTCCCGGCCCCATCGGCATCAACATGGCGACTTATGTGGGCTGCAACATTGCCGGGTTCCTGGGCGGCGTCGTGGCTACCATGGGTGAGATCCTGCCCTCCATCGTCATCGTGGTGATCGTGTCCAAGTCTTTGGAGCGGTTCCGGGGCAGTAAGACCGTGGATGCCGCATTTTACGGCCTGCGGCCCGCCGTCACCGGATTGATCGCCGCTGCCGGCATCAGCGTGGTGCAGGTGTCCATGTTCCACTTCGACCTCTATGAGCAGACCGGCGTGCTGCTGGACGCGTTCGACTTCAAGAAGCTGATCTTCTTTGCCGTGGCCTTTGTCGCCATCAAGAAGTTCAAGCTCCACCCCATCGTTTACATCGCCTGCGCGGCCGTTATCGGCATCGTGCTGAGCTTTTAAAAAAGGTGCCGCCTGATGGTCAGGCGGCACCTTTTTTGCCAAAATCCCGCTTTCTTTTCCCGGGCACGTGTGGTACAATGGCAAAAACTCTTCATGAGGGCGTCTGAACGGAGGAGGAATCCCGATGAATCAGCTGTTGGATGCGGCGAACCGCTATTTGAAGGCCTGCGATTGGCGGGATATCGCGCTGCTGAAGGTATGCGTGTGCGCGCTGGGGGTGCTGGTGGGACTGGCAATGCCCTGGAGCAAAAAATGGGCCGCGGCCTGGGCGGCATCGCTGGTGTTTGTGGCCACCTATGTGCCGCTGATGGGCAAGTTCCTCCCCTTCCTTTTGGGCGAGCGGGTGGAGATCAAAGATATTTATAAGGAAAAGCGGTTGTAAAATCCAATGCTTTGGTGTATCATATCAGATATCTTTCGTTGAAAGACATCCGGTGAAAAGGAGGAACTTTGCATTATGAGCAGGACCGCAAGCATGGTTATGAAGATCATTGGCGCCAGCCTGGCCTTTGCCGCACTGGTATGTCTGATCATCGGCGGCTGGCATGACCTGTCCGTGGGATACTGCGGCATGAAAAAGCGTCTGACACAGAAATTTGGGTCTGAGTATGACGACTATGCCGATGAGGAGCTGTACGAGTAAAACGCTCCTTGCCTTTGCGTGAATACAGACAGTGACAAGACAGCCGCCGGGATACCGGCGGCTGTCTTTTTTTGCCCGGAAAGGGGCGAATCCGGCCGCCGGTAACGGAGCCCGCAGGCGGATTTGGAAAAAAGATGGAAGAATACATAAAAGTCGCTGCGTGTTTTTGTACACAACAACGGTTTCAATTGATAGAAAAAAATGAAAATGTAACCTGTTTTGTAACTGGCACGTGGTACACTGCATGCAGTCGGTAAGACAAAGGAGAAGACAGCAAAGAGGGAAATGATTGAAACGGCAAACCGGAGGAAACTTCGGGACGCAAAGCTAAGGGGACTACGGCTCTGCTAAGTCAGCCCGGCTGCCAAACGTTTCGGACTCATTATTGGAAAGACTAACTATTAAAAGTCAAGCCTGAAATGAATGGATTAGCAAAAAATT
>CAUWEK010000310.1:0-2259 GCA_963557435.1 uncultured Dysosmobacter sp. | reverse complement strand
GACCTTATCAAAGCATCAACAGCCGCCCGCTCCTTTGGGAGCGGGCGGCTTTTTCCGTGCCGGGCACGGTCAGAGGATCACATCGAAAAACAGGGCCAGGATGGTGGTGACGATGCCGCAAAGGCCGATGGCGATGCCGCTCATGGCACCTTCCGCCTCGCCCAGCTCCAGGGCCTTGGCCGTGCCCAGCGCGTGGCTGCACGCACCGATGGCCAGGCCTTTTTCCATGGGATTGCGGGCTCCCGTCAGCCGGATGAGCAGCGGCGCGCACAAATTGCCCAGGATACCTGTGAGGATGACTGCCGCCACCGTGATAGGCACCATGCCGCCGTGTCCTTCGGCGATGGCGGTGGCGATGGGGGTGGTGACAGACTTGGGCAGCAGCGACACGGTCAGGGACTTGTCCAGCCCGAACAGGCGGCACAGCACCCAGATGGAGCCCACCGAGGCCACCGCCCCCGCCGTGCATCCCACCAGCACCGGCAGCAAATTGCGCGCAAGGGTCTCCCTCTGGGCGTAAATGGACATGGCGATGCACACAGTGGCCGGAGACAAAAAGAGGTTGATGAGGCTGCCGCCCACATCATAGTTCTCATAGGGGATGTGGAACACGGTCAGCACCGCAATGACCATCAGCGCTGCCAGCACCAGGCTGTTGCAGATCACAAGGCCCGTTTTTTTCTGGATCTTCACGCCCAGCACATAGCAAAGGGCCGTCAGGGCAATGCCGAAAAAGGGAGAAGACGTCAGCTCCGCCATTACCGCTTCCCCCTTTCCATCCACCGGATAGTCAGCCGCACGGCCCACACCGTGACCACGAAGGTCACCACCGTGGACACCAGGCAGATCACCACCAGCGCCACCAGGTTGCTGCGCAGCACATCCGTATAGTTCATAATGGACACCACTGCCGGCACAAAGAAAAAGGGGAGATTCCCCAGCAGGAAGTCGGACTTTTCCTGAATGTGCTCCGTGCGGATGATCCCCACACCCAGCAGCACCAGCAGCGCGGCCATACCGATGATGCTGGCCGGCAGGGCAAAGGGCAGTACCGCCTCCACGCACTGGCTCAGCCAGCAAATGCCGAACAGCAGTGCCACTTGCAGAATGATTTTCATGATACAACACCTGACTTATGCGAAAAGTTTCTCTCATTCTAGAGGCTTCCCCACCGGAAGTCAAACCCAAGAAGCGGCCCGGCGCCATTTTCAGCGTTTCGACACAAGGACGTCTGTCCGTCCGTAAAAATCCTGTTAACATTTATTTTATTTTTTTCCGCTTGCACCTGCCGGACCCATCGTGCTATACTCAGGGTGTTGTAAAAACCGGTATGGAGGTGCCCTGTGCAAAAACGCAGCCATAAGCTTCTTGCTTCCACGCTCTTGACCGCGCAGGACGGCTTTGCCGCCCGCCGCTTTGAGCTGGCTTTTCTGTTTGGTTCCTTTCAGCCCGACTGCAATCCCCTGACCTATCTGAAGGGCTCCCGGCGGGCCCGCAAGCTCCGGGGACATAACTATTCCAACTCCCAGCCCTATATCGCCTCCCGCATCGCCAAGCTGCAAAACCGGCAGCACTGGACCATGTGGCAGTACTATACCCTGGGCAAGCTCACCCACTACCTGGCCGACGCCTTTACCTATCCCCATAACGAGAACTACCCAGAGAGCCTGATCGCCCACCGCCAGTACGAGGACGACCTGCGCTCGTACCTTGCCCAGTACCTGCGCTTCCGCAGCCTGCGCCGCCAGCAGCGCCGCGCGGACCTGGCCGCCGCCATCGAGGAACTGCACCGGCAGTACATGACCGCCCAGTCCTCCATGCAGCGGGACGTGCAGTACATTCTCCAGGCCACCGCCATGCTCATGGCCGGCGTGTGCCCCAAGACGGTCTGAACCGGGTCCTGTTGGTTTTTTCTGTGAAAATACGCCAGATTTTCTCTGCGTGTTTGTCACAATTGTCACTTTTCTTTTCCCCTTGCGAGTGCTATCCTTTAAATATCTAAAGTGCCCGAAAGGAACGCAGTATGAATCACACCATGTTCGCAGCTGAATACCGTTACTTTAGCTTTACCTATTTTTACGGTAAGGCTTATTTCGGTTGTGCTGAACGTGCATGTGATTGATGGGGCGCTATAACGCAATCCGTCCATCTTCGTCCGCAGCCAACCGGCTGCGGACGTTTTTTTTTTGATGGTCCAATTTGAGGGGGGATTCTCGATGTTGGTCGGTTTTTAACACAACCCCAACCCTGACCCGCTGG
>CAUWEK010000309.1:0-2266 GCA_963557435.1 uncultured Dysosmobacter sp. | reverse complement strand
CGTCGGTCATCTCGTTGCCCCGCTCGCCGCAGCCGATGTAGACCACGATGTCCACGTCCGACCACTTGGCCAGCTGGTGCTGCACCACGGTCTTGCCGGAACCGAAGGGACCGGGGACAGCGGCAGTACCGCCCTTGGCGATGGGGAACATGGTATCGATGATCCGCTGGCCGGAGCATAACGGCCGCTTGGGGGGATACTTGTGCTGATAGGGACGGCCCACGCGGACAGGCCACTTCTGGGACATGGTCAGGGGCACTTCCCTGCCGTCCTCGGTCTTTAGCGTGGCGATGGTCTCGGTCACGTTGAAAGAGCCGCTCTGGATACTGGTAATGGTGCCTTTGAGGGTGGGCGGAACCATGATCTTATGGAGCACCACCGCCGTCTCCGGCACGGTGCCCAGGATGTCGCCGCCGGTAACCTGATCACCCACTTTGGCCACCGCCGTAAACTCCCACTTCTTCTCATGGTCGATGGCAGGGACCTCCACGCCGCGGGTGATGCAGGGGCCCACCTTCTCCACGATCTTCTCCAGCGGGCGCTGGATGCCGTCGTAAATGCCCTCGATCATACCGGGGCCAAGCTCCACGCTCATAGGCGCGCCGGTGGTCTCCACCACCGCGCCGGGGCCCAGGCCGGAGGTCTCCTCATAGACCTGGATGGAGGCGGAGTCGCCCTTCATGGTCAGAATTTCGCCGATCAGCCGCTGGGGACCCACGCGGACCACGTCGGACATGTTGGCGTCCGCAAGGCCCGTGGCCACCACAAGCGGCCCTGAAACTTTCACAACTTTACCGCTCAAAATAGAATACCTTCTTCCTTGGAAAATTCTCTTCCGAGGCTGCGGCCGGACGCCTTACAAAATGTCGGCGCCCACGGCCCGCTCGATGGCGCGCTGGATGTTTGCCTTCCCGATGCCAAGAGAGCCCTCCCGGCCGGGGATCAGGATGATGGCCGGCTGCGGCTCGTCCTTATACCGGGCGATCACGTCCTCCATGTCCTTTGCCAGCTGTTCCGTCAGATAGATCACCGCGCAGTCGGTTTTAGCCAGTTCCCGTATTTTCTCTCCGGCCTCCTGGGCGGAGTTGACAGGATAGGTATCCAGGCCCAGAGCGCGGAAGCCCATGACAGACTCCCAGTCGCCGATGACGGCGATGCGATACGTTGTTGCCATACGCTCTCCTCCCCTCGCCTTATGCCTGGCAGCTCCGCAGGCGGCTGCGGATCACGTCGGGCGAAAGCCCGGTGCCCCGTCCCGTCAGCAGGATGCGCAGATTGGTGTACTCCGTCTCCCGGGCGGCAAGATAGCCCACCAGGGGCGCCTCCCCGAAGGGAACGAACTGGGCGCCGGAGAGGTAGTCGTTCACTGCGTCGTCGCAAAGACGCTCAAACTCTGTCAGGGCGCCGCCGTGGAGGCGTTCCTGGGCGCACTCGGCCGCCTCCCGGAAGCGGGTGGGCTCATAGAGCTCCTTGAGTCCCGCGCCCTTGTCGGCGCTGACCTTCAAAATGGCGTCCGCCGGGATGTCGCCGCCCTCAAACAGCACGCCGGAAAGGAACGCCTCGTTCTTTCCCATGCGCAGTGTGCGCACCAGGGCGCGCAGGTTTGCCGCGTCGATCTGCACCTGTACGTAGCCCCGCAGGAACGCGCTGCCGGTGGACTCCGCCACGTCCAGCATGTCCCGGTAGCTCCACCGGTCCAGCACGATGTCGCTCAGCTGGGGATCACGGGTAGTGTCCAGGACCTCCTTGGCCTCTGCGGCCGCCGCGGCCAGCATGGGCGGCAGCTCTGCCGTCTCACCGCTGGCGAGGGCGTCCTTGAGCTGCTGCACGCCGACACGGCCCATGTCCGCCAGCATGGGGTCAGGGTCTGCGCCCACGGCGGCGGCTTTCAGCAAAACCTTGATATTGTGGTAGTCGTATTTCAGCCTGAATACATCGATATACCTGGGGTCGGGGGCGCTGTCCGTCAGATCGGCGAAGCTCTCCTCCCTGGCAGCGGAGAGCGCCGCGTCCAGCGATGTGGGATCTGTGCCCCGCAGCTGGGGATAGCCGCCCTCCTGCAGAAGCTTGAGCGCCTCGTCGTCTGTTTTTGCCTCCAGGACCTGCTCCATGCGCTCCCGGGTCAAAAGCGTGGTCTCCATCGCCTTGATCCGGGCGGAGATGGCCAGGTAATCGGTGTCTTTGATGGGATTTCTCAAGACACTTCCTCCTTGTCAGGTCTGGGGGAACAGCTGCTTTGCCACTTCCCCGGCGGTCTCTGCCCTCT
>CAUWEK010000308.1:0-2310 GCA_963557435.1 uncultured Dysosmobacter sp. | reverse complement strand
TAATGTAATACAGGTCGTTTAGTCCCGCAGCAAAATAGGCTGGATCTGTCGACCAGCCAGTGCCGCGTCCAGCGTTTCACCGATCTTCTCAAAATCTGCCACCAGGGAGCTGGGCTTTGCAAAGGCACTGTCCTGTCCGAAGGGAACAAAGTAAAAGTTCTTCCGGGCCAAAAGCTCCCCGATATTCTTGGCACCAGCCGCCAGCCCGTCATTGCTGGCCACGGCAAGCACCACCGGCCGACCGTTGCGCAGATGGGCTTTGGCCGCCATGGTCACAGCGGTATCCGTGATCCCGGCCGCCAGCTTTGCAATGGTATTGCCTGTGGCCGGCGCAATGACCAGTACATCCAGCAGGCCCTTCGGGCCAATGGGCTCCACAGCGGGGATATCACACAGCACCTCCCGACCGGTCAGCTCCTCCATTTTTTCCAGCAGGGCATCCGACGTACCAAACCGGGTATCCGTATACGCGGCCGTCTCCGAAGCAATGGGAATCACCGTTTCATATTCTTTCGTCAGCGTCTCCAGCGCATGCAGTGCTTTTTCATGGGTGCAGAATGAACCGCACACCGCAAAGCCGACCCGTTCCTTTCTCACACAAGGCCACCTCGTTCCTCCAAAATATGATAGAGTGTATCCCGGATGGCTTCCGCCGCTGTGACCGGCGCCAGTTTACCCGGCAAAGACCGGGCCCAAATCACAGAATGTCCCGCCGCCGCTGCGGCTTTTTGATCGATCCCCGGCTGGGACGCCAGCTCGACCAAGAGGCATCCATCCCGCAGCTGTTCCAGCAGCGCCGCATCCAGAATCAAGGAGGGGATCGTATTGAATACCACACGGAACCGGCCAAGCTGGCGGCCCGTTTGCGCAAGGTCCATGGCCTCATATCCGCAGGCAGACGCCCAGGCCCGGTCCTGCGGCTTTCTGGCAAACACTGCCGCGTGGCCGCCAAGGCCCTGGATCCGCCGGCAAAGGAGCTTCCCGATCCGGCCGAATCCAAGCACCAGACAGTCCGTTCCCCAAATCGTCCTGTCCAAATGCTCCATGGCCGTCTGGATGGCCCCCTCCGCCGTAATGGCAGCGTTGGTGACGGTCAGCTCCTCCCGGGCGAAATAATCCAATAATGTAAGGCCCTTCTCTGCCGCTGCCTGCCCCATGGGATCGCTCACACGACCTCCCAGCACAAGCTGTCCCGGTGAAAAACGCACCAGCAGCGCGGCAGTGTCGACCTTCATGTCCGCACAGTTGAAAAGCCCGTCGGCGCCGCATACCGGCAGCGGCAAGATCACCACCGGTGCCGATTCCGCAGCCTCCGGTGTGCCGTCTTCATCCGGCAGCCACTCCTTCAGGCCGAATGTGTGCACCGTATGTCCATCCTGACGCAGCAGCCGGCAAAGCTCCGCCTGTCTGCGGTCGCCGCCCAGCATGCCAAAGCATGGCTTCATCCCGCATCCCTCCTCGCCCCATACTATGGCAGGCCAAAAGGAAAGGTGCCCCGAAAAGGGGCACCTTACAGGGTTTCTTCCATTGTATTCCGGGCATACTGCATCAAAGCCTCCCGAGTATTGGGCACCATCCCATCCAGCACGGCATCCAGCAGTGTCCGCAGCATCCGTCCAACGCCGGTGCCCTTCAGGCCCAACTCCGTCAGGTCCCCGCCCCGCACTGCCAGCTGGCTTATGCGGACGCACGCGCCCTCCGCCACCAATCGGTCCAGGATCTCTTCGGCCAGACGGATCTCCCCCAGCAGATCCTGCCGGGCCTGGGCCAGGTTGTCCGCCCGTTTGATGACCAGCAGCCGCCGCAGGTCCTCCTCTCCCAGCTCCGAAAGGGCACGGCCGATCCCTGCGGACGTCCGGGGGATATTCCTGTCATGCCAGCGCACCAGGCGCACCACGGTCTCCCGGGTGCGGTTGTCCACCCGCAGGCGCCGCAGCAGGGCGTCCGCCAGGACTGCGCCTTGTTCCGGGTGACCGGGAAAGTGCCCGCTTCCCGCCGGGTCCAGGGTGAAGCAGGCGGGCTTTCCCACATCGTGGAGCAGCATGGTACAGCGCAGCACCGTCTCTCCCGGCACGGCGGCCAGGGCATGGAGTGTATGCTCCCACACATCATAGCAGTGGTGCCGGCTGCGCTGGTCAAAGCCCATCATGGCCGCCGTCTCGGGCCAGAACACCGTCATCACATCGGGAAAGCGCCGCAGGGCGTCCGCCGCCCACGGGCCGCACAGAAGGCGCCGCAGCTCCTCCCAGATCCGCTCCGGGGCAATGTCCGCCAGAAGCGGGGCACAGCGGTGCATGGCCGCTTCTGTCT
>CAUWEK010000307.1:0-2341 GCA_963557435.1 uncultured Dysosmobacter sp. | reverse complement strand
CGGCCAGCTGGATCTGCTGGGATTGGGTGGGCGTCTGGCGGCCTGTTTCAAACTTTTCCACAGCGGTCCGTGGAAAACCCAAAGCGGCAGACAGGGCGGGGCGGCTGAGCCCCCGCTCCGTACGGAGGGATTCAATGCGTTGTGCCATGGTGATCATAGGGGATCGTGCCTCCTGTTGAAAAATCGAGATGCCGCCAAAGGGCGGTGCCCGGCGGCGATGTAAGGAGAGTATACCGCCAAACGGCGCCGGACGCAAGGGGGCGGCGGCAAACGCCCGGCGGACGGGGATGGACTTTAATGGCGGAACATGGTAGAATGATCCGGAAAAAACAGGAAGCGGGGATGCGCGTGAGGACAAGGAGACCATGGCGGTACGGAGCGCTGCTGCTGGCGGCAGGAGCGGCGCTTTGGCTGGCCTGGGGCGTCTGGCGCTCCGCCCACGACCCCGTGTCCCGCTGCTGGCAGATCCCGCTGCCGGGCCTGACGGAGCCGGTGCGCCTGGCGGTGCTGTCGGACCTGCATGAGAGTCTGGACGGGGCGGACCGGCAGCAGGTGGTGACGCTGGTGGAACAGGCGGCGCCGGACCTGATCGTGCTGGACGGGGACATGCTCAACGGTGACAGCACGGACGCGTCGGGCGTATGCACGCTGACGGCGGATCTTGCGCAGATCGCCCCGGTTTACTGCGCTCTGGGCAATCACGAGATCGCGTATCTGGAGGCGGGCACGTCTCCGCTTATAGAGGAGCTGGAACAGGCGGGAGCCACGGTGCTGGAGCGAAGCCATGTGGATCTGGACACAGGGGGCGGTATCCGGCTGGGCGGGCTCTACGAATATGCCTTTGCCCAGGATGATTTCAACACCTGCGACCCTGACCGGATGGACCCGGAGGTCTATGGCTTTTTGCAGGACTTTCAGGCCACCGACCGCTGCAAGATCCTGCTTTGCCACCGGCCGGACAGCTTTGTGTTCGGCGAGGCGGCCAGCACCTGGGACGTGGATCTGGTCATCAGCGGCCATCTCCACGGCGGGCAGGTGGTGCTGCCGCTGCTGGGAGGCGTATACGGCGGGGACCAGGGCTGGTTTCCCCATTATGTGCACGGGGTGTACGAAAAAGAGAACGTGACTATCGCAGTGACCAGCGGCCTCGGCACCCAGCCCGAGCGCCTGCCCCGGTTCCGAAATCCGCCGGAGGTCATGGTGCTGGACCTGACGCCGCAGCCATGATTTTTTAAAGAAGGGAGGGACACATGTGGAAGCGTATGAGCATCAGCTGCTGGAGAGCCTGCGGGCATTTTTGCAGCAGCGGCCTGCGGCATTGGAGCTGACGGAGAAGCAAGACTGGCAGCGGCTGTGGCAGCTGGCCCGCCAGCAGAAGGTACTGCCCATGGCGGCGGACACACTGTGCCCTCCGCTGCGCGCCGCAGGGGCGGACGGTGCCATGCTGCGCGCAGTGCGGCAGGAGGCGGTGGGAGAAATGTCCGCCCAGATCCGGCGCTTTTCCGCCTTTGCCCGGCTGTATGAGGCGCTTTTGGCGGCGGGCTGCACGCCGCTGCTGGTCAAGGGGGCCGTGTGCCGGGCAGCATATCCTAAGCCGGACCTGCGGGTGTCGGCGGACGAGGACCTGCTGGTGTGTCCGGAGGACCTGGCGCGGGTGCGCGGGGTGCTGGACGCGCAGGGCTGGGAGGCCCGCGGGGCGGACGGCGCTCAGGTGACGGCCTGCCTGGACCCCGGGTCGGGGGCGTATGTGGAGCTGCACCGGACGCTGTTTCCCCAGGGGGACCGAAGCTATGGCTCCATGAACGACTGTTTCACCGGCGCGTTTGACCGGAAGATCCAGGTGCAGGTGGAGGGGAGAGGCTACTGGACGCTCTGTCCCCAAATGCACCTGCTGTACCTGATCCTCCACGCGTGCAAGCATTTCCTCCACTCCGGCGTGGGCATCCGGCAGGTGTGCGACATCTGCCTTTGTGCCTGCGCCTGGGGAGAGGAGATAGACTGGGGCGTGCTGCGGGCCCAGCTGCGGCGGGTCCGGGCGGAGGTGTTCGCGGCGAACCTGCTGGAGATCGGCCGCCGTTTCCTGGGCTTTGACGTCTATCCGCCCCAGGCGGAGCGGTGGCTGGAGGACATCGGCGCACGGCTGGACTGCGGCGCCCTGCTGGAGGATCTGATGGCCGCCGGCATTTACGGAAGCAGCTCGGAAGAGCGGCTCCACAGCAGCCTCATCACACTGGGCGCGGCGGCGGACGGCAGCGACTGCCACCGCATCCGCCGGGTGGTGCGGACGATCTTCCCGTCCAGGCGGGCACTGGAGGGCAAATACCCGTATCTGCGCGAAAAG
>CAUWEK010000306.1:0-2347 GCA_963557435.1 uncultured Dysosmobacter sp. | reverse complement strand
ATCATGGTGCCCGCGCCGATGGCGAGGACGGTGGAAACGGGGCTCAGGCCCAGAATGCCCATCATGGGACCCACCACGCCGGCAGCGGTCATACCGCCGGTGGTCATGGAACCGACCGCGGTGAACATGATCGCACCGATCAGGAAGGGGATCAGCAGGCCGGGGACGCCGGAGTTTTCGATGAGGCCGGCCAGATCGTTGATGGCGGGAGCGGCCTTGATGACGGTGGCGAAGGCGCCGCCCATGCCGGTGATCAGCAGAGCGGGCAGAGCCACGCTCAGACCGCGGGCGATCCAGCTGTCCAGAATGACCTCACGGAAGTTGACGGGGTCCTTGCCGGTGGCATCCTGGTTGCTCTTGCGCACGGCAAACTTGTGGAACAGGGCTAGGAACATGGTGTAGATCACGCCCAGGCTCAGGGCCACGACCTTGTCGCCGAAGATGGCGGTCCAGGTACGGATGGGAGCGTCCTCGGCAACAGCCATGTTGATGAAAGAGCTGCCGGCGATCAAAACCACGGGGATCAGGATGGTCAGGAAAGCGGGGAAGGTGCCGGGCACGTCATCGCCGGGGATCAGGATATCCTTCACATCGTTGGAAGAGGTCTCCTCGATCTCAGCGACCACCTCGGGCAGGGGCTCGATCCACTCCTTGTCGGTCCACTTGCGCAGCAGCAGCCAGGTGAGGATGAAGGCGATGATGGAGATCAGGATGCCCCAGCCGATCACCAGGCCCAGGTCGGCGCCCAGCAGAACAGAGACGGCCAGGATGCCGGGGGTGGGGGGCACCATGGCGTGGGTCAGGTTCAGGCCGGTCTGGGTAAAGGCGGCCATCTTGCCCATGGAGATGTGCTTTCTCTTGGAAAGAACGTTGGCAATGTTGGAGGTGAGAATGGTGGTGATATCACCAAACACGGGGATAGAGACGATATAGGCCGTCAGAGCGGGAGCCAGCTCCAGATTCTTGCCCCGGAAGAGCTTGATGAAGAAGTTGGCGATGGACTTGGCGGCGCCGGTGTCCTGCACGCCCATGGCCAGGATCGCACCGAGCATGATGGGAATGCCCATGCTGCCCAGGGTGCTGCCGAAGCCGGAGGTGATCATGGCCAGGACTTCGGTAAAGGAAAATCCCTCGGGCTCGAAAATGCCCATGACCAGACCCATGACCAGAGCTGTGGTGAACAGCGAGAACGTGGGGTGCAGCTTGACCTTCATGATCAGGACCATCAGCAGCGCGATGGAGAGGACCAGAAGGATCAGGAAACCGATTGCAGACATATGGATGTTTTCTCCCTTCCTTGAGTTGGCGGTCCCACTGTATGACCGCCGGAATGCCCGTACCAAAGTGGACCGGAAAGATTTTTTCAGCTGGAAAGCGACTGCAGTCTCACGTAATTCCGTATAGCGGAAGTTAATTCCAAATCTGAAGACAAAATCAAAGCCCACAGCAGGGGATCGGGGACATGTAAAAAAATAGCGGATTTATCGGTTTTTGTCAAGGTATTTGCGCCGCTTCAAAGAAGGTCAAAGCGCACAGAATTTTTGCGGATATTTTATTGAAACTGCTTAATTTTTTAGAAGTCCTTTACGGCTGTATGGTGGATATCCGCATATCAGCTGCGATTTTTTCGTCACTTTAACTGTTTCGATATGACGGGAAGACACTGAATTTCTGAATATTACATGCAAAAATATTGCATAAAAAATAGATCTCCCATGGGGCGCGGGAATTGTCCCAAATCAGTGGACAGGTATGTCCCGGGAAAGAAGCGGGCAGCGGGAAGGGGCGTCTGCGGGCCAATGCCGTTTTCCTGCCGAAGGCATAAAAAAACAGAGCAAGCGGCAAAACGCCTGCTCTGCTTTTGGTATGAGGCAGCGATACGAAGCTTGCAGATTTCGTCAAAGAAAACCCAATCGAAGCGCAGCGGAGTGGATTTGATCGGGAAAGGAGGAAGCAGCCGCGTGAGGACGCTTTGACTTTTGTAAAAAAAACAGAGCAAGCGATATAAAGCCTGCTCTGTTTTTGGTGCGCGAGGCGGGACTTGAACCCGCACGTCCGTAATGGACACTAGAACCTGAATCTAGCGAGTCTGCCAATTCCACCACTCGCGCGTACGATATGCAATTGATCCCACGAGGGAAACTGCCGGAGGCCGGAACCTCCGGCAGGATTTGGTGCGCGAGGCGGGACTTGAACCCGCACGTCCGTAATGGACACTAGAACCTGAATCTAGCGAGTCTGCCAATTCCACCACTCGCGCGTAGAGCGGTCAATCTTTTCAGAAAACCGAACTGGTGCGGCTGACGGGATTTGAACCCACACGTCGATTCGGACACCAGCACCTCAA
>CAUWEK010000305.1:0-2362 GCA_963557435.1 uncultured Dysosmobacter sp. | reverse complement strand
TCAGCGGACGAGCGGGTCACCCGCCCCTGCTACGCCAAGATTGTCTTCACCTGCCAAGTGGAATATTAAGGAAAAAGCGGCCGGCGCCAAGGGGTGCCGGCCGCTTCACAGCAGATAGCACAAGCGGGATGCAAAAAAATTGTTAGTTTTTTCGCAAACTTTTTGCCCAAGGTCCGATGTTCTATGTTATAATACTCCCGATGCGGATTTTTACGGGAAATTGCCGTTTTTCCTCACTTTCCGTGGGGGAGCGGCGGAGCTGCCGGCGGAGGTGCCGTCCGGCCGGTTTCCTGAATTTGGATACAGAGCGCCGCAGCAAAAGAAAGGGAGACCTATGGACACGAAGCCGACCATGCCCAGCGAGGGCGACACGACCGATACCTCCGCCCCGGCGGAGGCGACGCAGCCCCAGCCCCCCCAGATTCCGCCAGCCGGAGCGGGAACCCTGCCGCCCCAGCGCCGCCGTCCCACCGTGGGCATGCGCACCATCAAGACCGCCACGGCGGCGGCCATCTGCGCCCTGATCTATTACTTTTTGGACCGCAGTCCCGCCTTTGCCTGCATCGGCGCCATTTTCGGCCTGGGCACCAATATGGAGCACTCCAAGCTCAACGGCGGCAACCGTCTGTTCGGCACGGCCATCGGCGGCGTGCTGGGTATGGCGCTGTTCCGCATCTACCTTTTTTTCCACCCCGAGGGAGGCCGTTCGCTGCTGCTGGTGGCGCTGGTGTTCATCGGCACGATCCTGCTGATCGTGCTGTGCCAGGTGTTCTGGGTAGGCGGCGTGCAGCCCGGCGGCGTGGTGCTTTGCATATTGCTGTTCAACACGCCGGTGGATACCTACATCAGCTACGCCCTCAACCGTATTTTTGATACGGGCGTTGGTGTGGTGGTGGCGCTGTTCATCAACAAGCACTTCCCCCGACATAAAGTGGAGCAGTGGCTGGAGGCCCTGTGGAACATCGACAGCCGCATCAGCTACTACTGGGAGGACCGCTCCTGGGACACGGACTGAAAACCGGATATTTATGGAAAAAGCGCCCCCGCCGGGGGCGCTTTTTTTGTGGCTTTGCAGGCGACGGCGCCGGAAGCCGCCGCAGCCGGACACGGAGCGGAAGAACGGGGCCATTGCAAAAAAGAGGATGCTGCTTTCGGCAGCATCCTCTTTTGGCTTTGAACGGGGAGAATCTTACTTCTCGTCCTTGATGGCAGCCTGCGCGGCAGCCAGACGTGCGATGGGCACACGGAAGGGAGAGCAGGACACATAGTCCAGGCCGGTGCGGTGGCAGAACTCCACGGAGGAGGGGTCGCCGCCGTGCTCGCCGCAGATGCCCAGATGCAGGTCGGGGTTCACGCTGCGGCCCAGCTTGCAGGCCATGTCCACCAGCTTGCCCACGCCCTTCTGGTCCAGCTTGGCGAAGGGATCGTTCTCATAGATCTTCTTGTCGTAGTAGGCGTCCAGGAACTTGCCGGCGTCGTCGCGGGAGAAGCCGAAAGTCATCTGGGTCAGGTCGTTGGTGCCGAAGGAGAAGAAGTCGGCCTCCTTGGCGATCTCGTCGGCGGTCAGGGCCGCGCGGGGGATCTCGATCATGGTGCCCACCAGATACTTCATGTTGGAGCCGGCGGCCTTGATGATCTCGTCAGCGGTCTCCACCACGATCTTCTTCACGTAGGCCAGCTCCTTGACCTCGCCCACCAGGGGGATCATGATCTCAGGCACCATGTTCCACTCGGGATGACGGGCCTGAACGGCCAGAGCGGCCTTGATGACGGCGCGGGTCTGCATGGCGGCGATCTCGGGATAGGTCACGTCCAGACGGCAGCCGCGGTGGCCCATCATGGGGTTGAACTCATGCAGAGAAGCGATGATGTTCTTGATCTCGGTCACGGTCTTGCCCATGTCCTCGGCCAGCTTCTCAATGTCGGCCTCCTCGGTGGGCACGAACTCGTGCAGGGGGGGATCCAGGAAGCGGATGGTGACGGGGCAGCCCTCCATGGCCTCGTAGATGCCCTCGAAGTCACCCTGCTGCATGGGCTCCAGCTTGGCCAGAGCCTTCTCACGCTGCTCGGTGGTGTCGGAGCAGATCATCTCGCGGATGGCGGGGATACGGTCCTCGTCGAAGAACATGTGCTCGGTGCGGGTCAGGCCGATGCCCTGGGCGCCGAACTTACGGGCCTGGGCGGCATCGTGGGGCGTATCGGCGTTGGTGCGCACCTGCAGGCGGCGATACTTGTCGGCCCAGCCCATGACGCGGCCGAACTCACCGCCGATGGAAGCGTCCACGGTGGGGATGGCGCCGTCATAGATGTTGCCGGTGGAGCCGTCCAGGGAGATCCAGTCGCCCTCGCCGTAGGTCTTGCC
>CAUWEK010000304.1:0-2412 GCA_963557435.1 uncultured Dysosmobacter sp. | reverse complement strand
CCGACGCCTACGGCCCCGTGGCCGACAACGCCGGCGGCATCGCCGAGATGAGCGGTCTGCCCGAGACCGTCCGCACCCGCACCGACGCGCTGGACTCCCTGGGCAACACCACCGCCGCAACCGGCAAGGGCTTTGCCATCGGCTCTGCCTCCCTGACCGCTCTGGCGCTGCTGGTCTCCTACGTCAACATCGTTCAGGAAAACACCACCGAGACCCTGAACTTCACCCTGACCAGCCCCACGGTGCTGGTGGGCATGTTCATCGGCGCCATGCTGACGTTCGTGTTCTCCGCCTTCACCATGAGCGCCGTCCAGAAGGCGGCTCAGTCTATCGTGGTGGAAGTGCGCCGGCAGTTCCGTGAGATCGCCGGCATCATGGAGTACAAGGCCGACCCGGACTACGCCTCCTGCGTGGCCCTTTGCACCAAGGGCGCCCTCCACGAGATGGTGGCCCCCGCTCTGCTGGCCATCATCGTGCCCATCGCCACGGGCCTCATCCTGGGCCCCACCGGCGTGGTGGGCCTGCTGGGCGGCGTGTCCGTCACGGGCTTTGCCATGGCCGTGTTCATGTCCAACGCCGGCGGCGCCTGGGACAACGCCAAGAAGTATATTGAGAGCGGCCACCACGGCGGCAAGGGCTCCGAGTGCCACAAGGCCGCCGTCGTGGGCGATACCGTGGGCGATCCCTTCAAGGATACCTCCGGCCCGTCCTTGAACATCCTCATTAAGCTCTGCTCCACCGTGTCCATCGTGTTCTCCGGCCTCATCCTGGCCTTCAACCTGATGAACTACCTGTAAGATCGGAACCAAAGCGCGCCCTCCCGTCGGGAGGGCGCGCTTTTTGTCATTTCTTACAGGAAATCAGGGCAAAATTTGGCCGGGACGGGAAAGAAACGGCACCGCCTCTTTGCTTGACAGGGTAATCGTTTACCGATATAATAATGGGCGGAAAACCCACGGAAGTTCCTGAAATGAGTGAAATTCCGAAAAATACAATTGAAGGAAAGGAACGCACGAACATGATCTATTCCACTGAAGTGCAGAATATGTGCCCCGTCGCCAAGGGCGCGTACCATGGCCCGGCGCCCATCCCCGAAGAGGGCAAGTGGGTCCAGGCCAAGGAGATCAAGGACATCTCCGGCCTGACTCACGGTGTGGGCTGGTGCGCCCCGCAGCAGGGCGCCTGCAAGCTGACCCTCAACGTCAAGGACGGCATCATCGAGGAGGCCCTGGTGGAGACCCTGGGCTGCTCCGGCATGACCCACTCTGCCGCCATGGCCTCTGAGATCCTGGTGGGCAAGACCCTCCTGGAGGCCCTGAACACCGACCTGGTGTGCGACGCCATCAACACCGCCATGCGGGAGCTGTTCCTCCAGATCGTCTACGGCCGCACCCAGACCGCTTTCTCCGAGGGCGGATTGCCCATCGGCGCCTCTTTGGAGGACCTGGGCAAGGGCCTTCGCAGCCAGGTGGGCACCATGTTCGCCTCCAAGGCCAAGGGTCCCCGCTATCTGGAGATGGCCGAGGGCTACGTTACCCGCATCGCCCTGAACAAGGACGATGAGATCATCGGATACGAGTTCATCAACCTGGGCAAGATGATGGACGCCATCAAGAAGGGCACCGACGCCAATGAGGCCATGGAGGCCGCCAAGGGCCGCTACGGCCAGTTTGACGCCGCCGCCAAGTATATCGATCCCCGCCACGAATAAGAAAAGGAGGAATTGACCAATGGCTCTGTTTGAAAGCTACGAAAGAAGAATCGACAAGATCAATTCCGTCCTGTCTCAGTACGGAATTTCCAGTGTGGAAGAGTGCCGCGACATCTGCAAGGCCGCCGGCTTCGACCCCTATGAGATCGTCAAGGGCATCCAGCCCATCGCCTTCGAGAACGCCGCCTGGGCGTACTGCGTGGGCGCCGCCATTGCCCTGAAGAAGAACGTTGCCACCGCCGCCGAGGCCGCCGAGGCCATCGGTGAGGGCCTGCAGGCCTTCTGCATCCCCGGCTCCGTTGCTGAGGACCGCAAGGTGGGCCTTGGCCACGGCAACCTGGGCGCCATGCTGCTGCGGGACGAGACCAAGTGCTTCGCCTTCCTGGCCGGCCACGAGTCCTTCGCCGCCGCCGAGGGTGCCATTGGCATTGTCCGCAACGCCAACAAGGCCCGCAAGGAGCCCCTGCGGGTCATCCTCAACGGCCTGGGCAAGGATGCCGCTCAGATCATCTCCCGCATCAACGGCTTCACCTATGTCCAGACCCAGTTCGACTACTACACCGGCGAGCTGAAGATTGTCCGGGAGATCCGCTACTCCGAGGGCGAGCGGGCCAATGTCCGCTGCTACGGCGCCGACGACGTCCGCGAGGGCGTGGCCATCATGCACCACGAGGGCGTGGACGTGTCCATCACCGGCAACT
>CAUWEK010000303.1:0-2446 GCA_963557435.1 uncultured Dysosmobacter sp. | reverse complement strand
CCAGTTTTTGCAAAGCGGGCGGCTGCGGCGGGACAAGATCAAAAGCCACAAGGCGTATCCCTACGGCATATTGCGGCCCGCCATCCAGGACTATCTGCTGGATAAGCTGGCGCTGCTGCTGGAACGGCGGATCATTGCCGGCACCTTTGAAAACGGCACGGAGTACACCATCATCGCCACGGTGCTGAACCTGAAAAAGGAGATCCTGCGGCTGATCCAGAAGTTCGACTTCACCAAGAAAAACCCCAAGCTCATCGTGGTGAACACCACGGAAAAGCTCCTCTCTTTGGAGGACAGCATTCTGGTGGCGTTTTTGAATCTGGTGGGCTTTGACATCGTGTTTTTCGTGCCCACCGGCTACCAGTGCATCGAAAAGTATTTCAACGGCCCCTTCGCCAACGAGCATCAGCTGGGCGAGTATCTATACGACCTGTCCGCCCCGGATTTCACCACCTTGCAGGAGGGCGGGCTCCACTCGATCAGAAAACTATTTGGAAGGAGTTTTTGACCATGGGATTGGATTTCAGCAGACCTGCCGGCGGCGCCATCCAGGCGCAGAATCCCGCCCGGGATGAGCAGGAGGATTACCAGCAGTATGACATTGTGGCCGACCGGGCCCAGATGAACGCGACACTGACCAATTCTCCCGAGGTAGACCGGCTGGCCAGCCAGCTGGAGGTCTACAATCTGGAGTCCATCGTGTCCTTCGGCGCCGGCGCCGCGGAGGAGATCTCCAAGTGCTCCGACGTGGTTTTGAACAGCATGAACCTCTCCCAGCTGGACGATTCCAGCGCCATGCTGGCCAGCCTGGCCAAGATCATGGACAAGTTCGACATCGAGGAGATCAAGGACAATCCCGGCTTGTTCGGCAAGCTCTTCGGCAACCTGCGCAAGCAGCTGGACAAGATCCTGGCCAAGTACCACACCATGGGCGAGGAGGTGGACAAGATCTACGTCCAGCTCAAGCAGTACGAGACGGAGATCAAGCAGTCCAACCGCAAGCTGGAGGAGATGTTCCAGGCCAACGTGAACTACTATCACCAGCTGGTCATGTACATCCTGGCCGGCGAGCAGGGCTGCCGGGAGCTGGAGGCGTATATCGCCCAGCGCCAGGCGGATCTGGAGGCCACCGGGGACAACTCCATCCAGTTTGAGCTGACCACCCTCAACCAGGCGCTGATGATGCTCGAGCAGCGCACCCAGGACCTGCGCACGGCGGAGAGCGTGGCCATGCAGGCCATCCCCATGATCAAGACCATGCAGTTCAGCAACATGAACCTGGTGCGCAAGATCAACTCCGCGTTCATCATCACGCTGCCGGTGTTCAAGCAGGCGCTGACCCAGGCCATCATGCTCAAGCGCCAGCGCATCCAGGCGGAGGCCATGTCCGCCCTGGACGCCAAGACCAACGAAATGCTCATCCGCAACGCCCAGAACACCGCCGACCAGGCCAAGATGACCGCCCGGCTGGCCTCGGGCAGCTCCATCAAGATCGAGACGCTGGAAAAGACCTGGCAGACCATCGTCTCCGGCATCGACGAGACCCGCCAGATCCAGGAAAACGCCCGCAAGCAGCGGGTGGAGGACCAGAAGCGGCTGGAGGCCATCAAGGCCGACTTCAACGCAAGATACAGCATGCCGGACAAAAAGTAAACGCATTCCAAAAATTTTCATAAACGGAGGGTAATGTTATGCCGATCAATCTGACCAAGGGACAAAAAGTGGACCTGACCAAGGGCAACCCCAGCCTGAGCAAGATCGTGGTAGGTCTTGGCTGGGACGTGAACGTCTATGATTCCGGCGCGGCCTTCGACCTGGACGCCGCCGCGTTCATGGTGGGCGCCAACGGCAAGTGCCCCACCGAAAAGGAATTCGTGTTTTACGGGAACCTCTCCCACGCCAGCGGCGCCGTCAAGCACATGGGCGACAACCTGACCGGTGAGGGCGACGGTGACGACGAGCAGATCGTGGTGGAGCTTTCCAAGGTGCCTGCCAATGTGGAGCGCATCGCCTTCACCGTCACCATCTACGACGCCGAGAGCCGTCACCAGAACTTCGGCCAGGTCTCCAACGCCTACATCCATATCCAGGACCTGGTCACCGGTACCGACCTGATCCGCTATGACCTGGGCGAGGACTTCTCCATCGAGACGGCCATCGTGGTGGGCGAGCTGTACCGCCACAACGGCGAGTGGAAGTTCAACGCCATCGGCAGCGGCTTCCAGGGAGGCCTGGCGGCGCTGTGCGGACATTACGGAATCGAAGTTGCCTGAGGAGGAAAAAGACCATGCCGATCAGTTTGAAAAAAGGACAGAAAGTAAGCCTTTCCAAAGATAACCCGGGATTGAGCCATGTGATCGTGGGCCTGGGCTGGGACGTGAACGCCTTTGACACCGGCGGGGACTTTGACCTGGACACCGCCGCGTTCTTGCTGGGCGAGAACGGG
>CAUWEK010000302.1:0-2473 GCA_963557435.1 uncultured Dysosmobacter sp. | reverse complement strand
GGATGCCGATGCACCACACGCCCTGCAGGGCCACGGCGTCCACAGGCGCGGAGTCGTCGGTCAGCTTGGTGGGGATGGTGGTATAGTTGGCAGGACCGTCAGCAGTGGGGGTGTACCAGCCGGGCCAGATCTGGGCCAGGGCGGTCTCGCCGGAGGTCACGGAAGCCACGATGTCGTCCTTGTCCAGGGTGCTGCCCAGGGCGTACAGGTCCAGGTACTCCTGCATGGCGGCCTTGAACTCGGGAGTGTCAACGGTGGGGTTGTTGTTCTCATCCACGACCCAGCCGCCGTGGACAACCAGGTGGGGCAGGAAGTCGGACAGGATGTTGTCGGCGCTGCCGCCGCGGATCAGGAAACCGTTCTTGTTGGAGTCGGCCGCCTTGGTCTTCTGGGCGATGTCCATCAGATCCGCGAAGGTGGTGATGTCCTCAGGCGTATAGCCCGCGTCGGCAATGAGCTGCTTGTTGTACATCATGACGGTGACGTTGCCGTAGTAAGGCGCCAGATAGATGTCATCGTCCACCTTGCAGATGGTGGTGGTAGCGGGGATCACATCGTCATCAAAGCTGTAACCCATCTCGCTGAGGTTGGCCAGAACGCCGTTGGCGGTGAACTCGGCCATCCAGGAGCCGTCCACCATGCACAGGTCATAGGTGCCGGTGGAGTTCACAGCGTCCAGGGCGATGCCGGTGTGCAGATCGTCGAAGGACATCAGCAGCACTTCGATATCCACATTGTGCTCTTCCTCGAAAGCGGGCAGGCAGGCCTCCAGGACCTCACCATAGGCGCCGCCGCGCAGGATCAGGGTCATCTTGGTGGGAGAGCCGGAACTCTCGCCGCCGCTGCTGCCTTCTTCCGTGTCTCCGCTGCCTCCGCAGGCAGCCAGGGACATCGTCATGCCAAGGGCCAGGAGCAGTGCAAGCAGTTTCTTCATTTTCATTTCCTCCTAGTCAGTTTTTTGAGCAGATACGATTTGGCCTTGTACATCTATTTTGTTACTCTTTGACAGCGCCGCTTGACAAACCGGAGATCAAGTAGTTCTGCGCAAAGATCACAAACAATGTAATGGGGATCACGGACATGACACCGCCGGCAGCCACCAGGCCGAAGTTGGTCAGGTTATCCTCCGTATTCAGCACCGACAGCGCCAGGGGCACGGTGTTGTTGGAGGGGCTGCGGGTGAAGATGACCGTGTAGGTGTACTCGTTCCAGGCATACATGAACGAGAGCATGGCCACCGCCGCAATGCCGGGCGCCACCAGGGGAAGCACGATCCGGCAGAACAGCTGCCACTCCGTGGCGCCGTCCACCTTGGCGCTCTCCTCCACTTCTTCGGGAAGATCCTGGAAAAAGCTGATGAGGAACCAGATGATAAGGGGCACATTGATCAGTACGCACGCCAGCATGACGGGAATTTTGGTATTCAGCAGCCCGGCCTTGCTGAACATGGTGTACAGTGGGATGGTGAAGGCCACCGGCGGCAGCACACGCACCAGCAAAATCCAGTAGGTCACCGGGCGCTTGAGGCCGAAGCGGAACCGGCGGCGGGCCAGCACATAGGCCGCGCAGATGCCCACGGCCAGAGAAAGGGCCAGAGAGCCGAAGGTGGTCTGCAGGCTGTTGACGATCGCCGTGCCGAATCCCTTCTCCGTAAACAGCTTAATAAAGTGCTCCATGGTCAGCGCCTGGGGGATCAGAGAGATATGTCCCTGCATCTCACTCGTGGGGCGGATGGCCATGGCCACCAGCCAATAGATGGGAAACAGAGCCACAAACAGCAGCACCGCACACAGCAGGCCCTTCCAGATGGTGCTGGGCTTGAATTTCTTCTTCATAGGTGTGCCCTCCTTACCTTCCGGGAAATGTAAAAAACCGGCATTTGCCAATATATCGGTTTTCGCCCCGTCAATCTATCTGAGTTTTTTTAAATCCATGTAAAGAAAAATTTTACAATCCTCAAGTAGTCCCCCGCACTTTCAGTTCCGAGGGGATCACCGTCAGCGGCGGACACTCTTCCCCGCTCAGCAGGCTCCGCAGCCGCTCCACGCAAAGCTCTCCCATACGACGGCAGTTGATATGCACGGACGTCAGCTCCGGCTCCAGCATGGTACAGATGGTGGAATCGTCGAAGCCCACCACCGCCACATCCTCCGGCACCCGCAGCCCCAGCCGGCGGGCGGCCTTCAGCACACCGGCGGCAATGACATCGTTGGCGCCCAGCACCGCTGTGGGCCGGTCCTTCTGGGTCAAAAGCTCCATGGACACCTGGGTGGCACTCTCCACGTTTGCCTCGCACATTTTCACATGATGGTCTTCCACCTGGATCCCGTGCATCCGCGTGACCTCCAGAAATGCACTGTACCGCTCTGCGACGATGTAGGGGGAAAAACGTCCCGCCACCATGGCGATCCGCCGGTGTCCCCGGCTCATCAGGTGCTCCAGCGCCAGCTTCACACCGCCGAACTCATCGGAC
>CAUWEK010000301.1:0-2579 GCA_963557435.1 uncultured Dysosmobacter sp. | reverse complement strand
TTCACCGCCGGTGAGCAGGAGTTCTACGCAGAGCGCGGCTTCCAGAACGAGCCCCAGCGCTGCAAGGCCTGCCGTGATGCTCGCAAGAACGCCGCCCGCGGCCCCCGCGAGTATTTCACCGCTGTTTGCGCTGCTTGCGGCGGCGAGGCGAAGGTTCCCTTCGAGCCCAAGTCCGACCGTCCCGTCTACTGCAGCGAGTGCTTTGCCAAGATGCGCGATCAGCAGAGATAACAAGCCGGTCTTCGGTTTTTATAGTTGCGATCAGACAGGGCGCCCAACAGGGCGCCCTGTTCTTTGCTGTTTTGGGATGTTTTCCCCTATTTTTGAGGAATCTCTATTGAATTTGCAGATATAATAGAGTATAATACCATCGTCGAATTTTGATTTTGGAGGAACCATCCCATGATTACCATTACCAAGGACACCATCATCGGTGATATTCTGGACATCGCGCCCCACACCGCTCCGATCTTCCTGTCCATCGGCATGCATTGCCTGGGCTGCCCCTCTTCCCGCGGCGAGACCGTGGAGGAGGCCTGCATGGTGCACGGCGTAGACGTGGACAAGCTGCTGGCCCTGGTGAACGAAGAGGCCAATAAGGCGCAGTAAGCCCCTATCAGGACGCATACGGGATTCCCGTATGCGTCCTTACACAGTGAGGAGCGTGGTCCATGTCAAATCAGATCCATTCTTCCGGAGGACGGACCGGAGGGCTTACATTGTCGCCGCGTCTGGCGTTCCTGGCGGGGTGGGTCCCACAGGGGGCGCGTCTGGCGGATATCGGGACCGATCATGCATATCTGCCGGTGTGGCTGGATATCCATGGACAGGTGAGCAAGGCCATTGCCGCGGACTTGCGGCCCGGGCCGCTTCAGCGGGCCAGGGAGACCGGCAGACTTTATGGAGCCTGTCATGTGGACTACCGACTTTGTGACGGCCTTGCGGCTATTACAGAGGAGGAGTGCGATACCATCGTCATTGCCGGTATGGGCGGGGAGAATATCGCCGGGATCTTGCAGCGCGCGCCGTGGACGGCGGATGGCCGGCACACACTGCTGCTGGAGCCCCACAGCCGTGCGGAGGTCCTTCGTGCGTTCTTGGCTAAAAACGGCTATGTCATCCGGCGGGAGGCGCTGGTGCGGGACCGCGGCTTTTTGTATCCTGTGATGGAAGTGACAGGCGGAGAAATGACCCTTTCTCCGGGGCAGATCTACTGCGGCGCGAAGCTGCTGCATGACCCCTTGGGAGAGCGGTACATCATTGAGAGGATCATCCAGCTGCAGGGCGTTGTGGCCGGAAAAAACAAGTCGGCAGATCCAAACGATCGGGCGCATGCGGATCAGCAGCGAGCCCTCATTACGGAGCTGCTTACCATGAGAGAGGAGTGGCGCCATGCCAACGGTACGGGAAATTGAACAGGCGCTCTACGCCGTTGCCCCCCGGGAGGGGGCGATGGAGTGGGATAACGTGGGCCACCTGCTGGGCGACCCGGAGCAGGAAGTCCGCCGGGTACTGGTGGCGCTGGATATCACCCAGGCAGTGGCGGAAGAGGCGCTGGAGCGCGGCTGCCAGCTGATCGTCAGTCATCATCCGGTCATGAACTGCAAGTGGCTGCCGGTGCAGACGGTCCGCTCCGATACCCCCCAGGGGCGGCTGCTTTTGACGCTGCTGCGGGGCGGTATTTCTGCCATCTGCATGCACACCAATCTGGATGTGGCGGTGGGCGGCGTCAACGATGCGCTGGCCAGGGTACTGGAGCTTGCCGACGCGGAGCCGCTTTGCGAGAACGGGCTGGGCCGGGTCGGACAGCTGTCTGAACCTTTGACGCTGGCGGAGTTTGCACGCTTCGTCTGTCAGCGGCTGAGCTGCAACGGCGTGCGCTGGGCGGACGCAGGGCGCCCGGTATCCCGGGTGGCGGTAGGCGGAGGTGCCTGCGGAGACCTGGTGGATACGGCTGTTGCCGCAGGATGCGATACATTTGTCACTTCCGATCTGAGCTATCATCAATTTCTGGACGCAGAGGGGAAGGGGATCAACCTGATCGACGCAGGACATTTCCCAACAGAAGACCCTGTCTGCAAGTGGCTGATGATCTGCCTTACACGAGCGTTCCCCGAGCTGGAAGTGGTAAAGTCCGCTTCCCATAAAGAAGTGATTCACTACTATGTTGAAGGAGAGAAATAAACATGTCTGGACATTCCAAGTGGCATAATATTCAGAAGACCAAGGGCGCGGCTGACGCCAAGCGCTCCGCAGCCTTTACCAAGATCGCCCGCGAGATCATTGTGGCGGTCAAGGAAGGCGGCAGCGGCGATCCTAACAACAACTCCCGTCTGGCTACGGTTATTGCCAAGGCAAAGGCCGTGAACATGCCCAACGACAACATCAAGCGCACCATCGACAAGGCGCTGGGTGCCGGAAACACCGACAACTACGAGGCGGTGACCTACGAGGGCTACGGCCCCGGCGGCGTTGCTGTGATCGTGGAGGCTCTGACGGACAACCGCCAGCGCACCGCTCCCGAAGTGCGTCATGCTTTTGATAAGTGCAACGGCAACCTGGGTGCCCAGGGCTGCGTC
>CAUWEK010000300.1:0-2607 GCA_963557435.1 uncultured Dysosmobacter sp. | reverse complement strand
CGCGGGTGAGGGCGCTCTGGGTGCCCTGTCTGCAGTTGGCGAGGTGGTTCTTGACGACCTCGTGGACGACGACTTCGTTGGGCTCGATGCCGAAGATGGCGTCGTTCAATTCAACAGTGCCGACCTCAGCGCCGGCCATGTTCAAAACTTTCATAGAAGACATTACTCAAGCACCCCTTTCTTACTTGTTTCTGGCGGAAGCCTTCTGCGGGTTACGGCCGGAAGCCTTCTGCGGGTTCTTGCTGATGTCAGCGCCGGCCTGCTTGACCTTGTGGACCTTCACGGTGGACTTGATGGTGACCAGACCGCCCTTGGGGCCGGGCACCGCACCGCAGACGACCAGCATGTTCAGCTCGGGGTCGACCTTGACAACGGACAGGTTCTGCACGGTCACCTGGTCAACGCCCATGTGGCCGGCGCCGATCTTGCCCTTGAAGATGCGGGAAGGATCGGTGGAAGAGCCCATGGAACCGGCATGACGATGCACAGGGCCGCTGCCGTGGGTCTCCTTCAGGCGGTGGGCACCGTGGCGCTTGATGACGCCGGCGTAGCCGTGGCCCTTGCTGGTGCCGGTGACGTCAACGAAGTCGCCGACCTTGAAGGTGTCCGCCTTGACGATGTCGCCGATGTTCAGCTCGGCGGCGTTCTCCAGGTTGAATTCACGCAGGTGCTTCTTGGGGGACACGCCAGCCTTGTTCAGGTGGCCCATCTCGGGCTTGGTGAGCTTGCGCTCGGCGATATCCTCGAAGCCCAGCTGGACAGCCTCATAGCCTTCCTTTTCGGAAGTCTTCTTCTGAGTGACCACGCAGGGACCCGCCTCGATCACGGTGACGGGAATCACATGGCCGTTCTCGTCAAAAATCTGAGACATGCCCACTTTTTTGCCGATGATTGCTTTCATGTATGTTCCTCCTTAAAGGTTATTGGTCGGCTTAGATACGTCTGTTTGGGTTGGGTAGACGCATTGCTCTGCCGACATGACCCGCCCATCTCGCAAGACGATGGGCTTGGGACAGCAAACAATTGAAATAGTGTTGCGGGGGATTACAGCTTGATCTCGATCTCCACACCGGCGGGCAGCTCCAGAGCCATCAGAGCCTCCACGGTCTTGGGAGAGGACTTGGTGATGTCGATCAGTCTCTTGTGGGTGCGGCGCTCGAACTGCTCGCGGCTGTCCTTGTACTTGTGCACGGCCCGCAGGATGGTGACGACTTCCTTCTTGGTGGGCAGGGGGATGGGGCCGGACACCTCAGCGCCGGTGCGCTTGGCGGTCTCGACGATCTTCTCTGCGCTCTGGTCGATGACCTGGTGGTCATAGGCCTTCAGACGAATGCGGATCATTTCTTTCTGTGCCATGGTTGTTTCCTCCTGATTTCGTAGGTTGTTTTCACGCAGTCTCGACGACCTACGGCGAGAGATTTTTCTATACGCTTATCCGTGCGTATCATTCCAGCTCATGAAAAATACCGGCGCATGAAACCATACGGCCGGTAACGAGGTCATGGCGCAGCGATCTACGCAACGTACAGATCCTTCTCAGCCGCCCGATTATCGGACATACTCCCCGGAAGTTACCTCCTTGCGGAGCAATCTCCCGGTTCATCGCATGACCGCGCGCCAGGACACACCTTTCGCGCGGACTCCCTTATAATAAAAGAAAATCCCCTTGCTGTCAAGGGGATTTTCTCTGTTTTTCATGAAATTTTCAAGTTTTTTTTGGAGCCTCAAAGACGCCTGTCTCCCTGCCGGGAAAACGCCGTTTTACCGTTAATACGCCACGCCCCAGTAGATGTCGGTGGTGCACTTTTTGCCGCACACAGGGCACACGCCCTCGGTGCCGGACTGCTTGAGCGGCATGCAGCGGGAGGTGACCCCGGCGCGCTCCTTCATGGCCAGCTCGCACTCCAGGCTTCCGCACCACTTGGACCGCAGGAAGCCGCCCTTGCCCTCGGCAATGGCCTTGGCCTCCTCGGGGGTGGAGATATCGAAGGTGTTCTCCTCACGGTTTTTCAGCGCCATGGCGAACATGTTGTCGTGGATCTCGTCCAGCAGGCGCTTCACCGTCTCCTCCAGCTCTGCCAGAGGCACGGTCACCTTCTCGCCGGTATCCCGGCGGGCCACCACGCACTGCTCCTTCTCCATATCCTTGGGGCCGATCTCCACGCGGGCGGGCACGCCCTTCATCTCATACTCGGCGAACTTCCAGCCGGGAGAGTTGTCGGAGTCGTCCAGCTTGCACCGCAATCCCGCGGTGCTCAGACGGTCCCGCAACGCCGCGGCAGCGTCCAGCACGCCGGGCTTGTGGGCAGCCACGGGGATCACCACCACCTGGGTGGGGGCGATGCGGGGCGGCAGCACCAGGCCGTTGTCGTCGCCGTGGGTCATGATGATGCCGCCGATCATACGGGTGGAAACGCCCCAGCTGGTCTGATGGGGATGATGGGGCTGGTTGTCCTTGCCGGCGAAGGTGATGTCGAAGGCCTTGGCAAAACCGTCGCCGAAGTAGTGGCTGGTGCCGGCCTGCAGGGCCTTGTGGTCATGCATCATGCACTCGACGGTATAGGTCTCCTCGGCGCCGTTGAACTTCTCCTTGTCGGTCTTGCGGCC
>CAUWEK010000299.1:0-2620 GCA_963557435.1 uncultured Dysosmobacter sp. | reverse complement strand
ACTCCTTTTTTCCGCAGGCGGTGCAGCCGCCGCATCCTTTCCAAAGCTCCTCCGCAGTGCCCTTCCAGCTTTCCGCATAGGGCGCGGTCTTGTCGCAGAGGTGGTCCACGCTCTCCGGGCTCTGGTAGTCTGTACTCACAGCGCCGGTCTTTTTCACCATGGCCCGCAATGCCTCGGGATTTTCCAGCATGGGGCAGGGCCGCAGCATGTTTTCATTGAAGGGCTGGTTGTCGTGGTACGCCATGAAAAGAGGACTCTTGAGGGCATCCAGCAAACTGGTGTCGTGGATGTTGCAGTTGGAGTAATGGATGAATACGCAGGGCTCCACATCGCCCTTGGCGTTGATGTGCAGATAGTTCCGTCCGCCGGCGATGCAGCCGCCCACATATTCCGCGTCGTTCTGGAAATCCATGGAGAAGATGGCCTTGCTCCGGCGGAATTCCCGGATCCGGTGGTACACCGCTTTCCGCTGCTCCGGCGTGGGCAGAAGCTGGGTGGCCGCGTCATTTCCAACAGGCATGTAGTGGAAGAACCAGACGAACAGCGCCCCGCTGTCGATGATGGAGTCAAAGAACGCCTCGCTGGTGATGTCCGCGTAATTCTGGCTGGTATAGCAGGTGGAGATGCCGAAGGGGAGGTGATGCTCCTTCAGCAGGGCCATGGCCTTCTGGACCTTCTGATACCCGCCCTTGCCGCGCCGGGAGTCGTTGGCCTCCTCAAATCCCTCCAGAGAGATGGCGGGAACAAAATTCTTCACCCGCAGCATCTCCCGGCAGAAGTCCTCGTCAATGAGAGTGCCGTTGGTGAACGCCAGAAATTCGCAGTCCGGATGCATCTCACAGATCCGGATCAGATCGGCCTTCCGCACCAGGGGCTCGCCGCCGGTGTAGATGTACATGTACGTACCCAGCTCCTTGCCCTGGCGGATGATGGAGTCGATGGTCTCCAGGCTGAGGTTGAGCCGATTGCCGTATTCAGCCGCCCAGCAGCCGGTGCAGTGCATGTTGCAGGCAGAGGTGGGGTCCAGCAAAATGGCCCAGGGCACGTTGCAGTTTTCCCGCTCCTTTACCTCGTTTTGTATCGCGCTCCCCTTCAAGCTGGCGTTGAACAGGAAGTTCTGGAAAAAGGCGCGGCGCACGCCGGGATCCAGCTCATAGATCCGCAAGATCAGCTGATACCAGTTGCTTTTCTCGTCTATGGCCTGGCGGATGGCGCTGCGCTGGCTTTGATACCACTCCTCCGGCGTAAACCGGTCCACCAGAGCCATCAGCTTGGGGATGTTCTCCTCGGGGTTTCCCTCAATGTACTTCAATGCCTGTTGAATGGCAAAATTCTGCATGCTGTCTTTTACATTACCCATATCGTTCATCCTTTCACCGTCTGATTCCGGTTGGTTAAGGCACATTATAGGGAGCGGGGGCGAAAAGTCACGGGACACAATCCGCGGCCGGTCAAAAATTACGACATCCCCCTGCCGCCGTTACTTTTTGGGACAGCGGCCGCAAATTGTCCCTTGTTCCCGCCTCTATGGGGCACTAAGCTTTTTCTGTCGCTTCACATACAGCCATCCCGGAAGGAGACCTGTTTATGGAAAATAATATGTCCCGGATCCTGATTGAGACCACCGTCCGTCAGACGTTGAAAGGGATCCAGGAAAACCCGAAACGAAGCATCCGGAATCTGGTGGACATGGCCTTGCATTTTTCGGAAGGCCGCTTTCAAAGCCACTTTTTTCAGACGGCCCGCACCATGCTGGAGCATGAGGAAAGCGCATACTACACCCTGATCGAGGACGCCGTCAACCACATTGAAACAGAGCGGCTGGTAAAATTCGGCATGAATCTGGGCTATAACAGCTGCACCTGGGGCGCCCAGCGCATCCGCGCGAACGAAAAGCGTCTGGGCTTCAACATTCCCTGGACGGTATTTTTGCAGATGGACCCCGTCCGCTCTTCCGATCACCTTTCCCAATATGACCGCGCCATCCAGGAGGGGGAGCAGCTGGGGATCTACTGCTGGATGCTCCTGTCCCACAGCGACCCTCTGGCGTTGTTCCCGCTCATGGAACAGCATCCGGACAGCGCTTTTTTCCTCTTTTGCCGGCCGGAGGATCTGACCGCCGCCGCTGTGGATGAAATAGCCTCGCTCCGGCACCTCATGCCGGTGGTGCGGTGGGACGACAGCACCGGTGATACCTGCGCCGGCGACGCCTGCGGCCTGCTGAGAAGCGCCCGGCTGCCCTATTCGGTCTATTGTCCCTACTCGCAGGCAGACATGCCCGCCATTGTCAGCGGGGACCTCTTTTACGAGACCCAGCAGCTGCACCCGCTGTTCACCGTGCTGGCGGCCAGGCCGGACTGCCCGGCGCAGCTTCGGGAGCAGGCCCATCAATCGGCGGTGCAGGTGCGCAAGGGGCAATCCTACCAGACCGTGCCCTGGGAACTCTCCTGCGATACCCGGAGCCTGGATGAGATCATCTCTGACGACGCCTGCTGCGTCTTTTTTGATGAACAGGGCCGCCTGTTTGCTCCCGACCGCACCCCCTTTGGCAATCTGTTTGAGGCGGGGCTGGCCCCTCTTCTCCGGCAGGCCTATCCCAAGTCCGCACAGGTATCTTCCA
>CAUWEK010000298.1:0-2625 GCA_963557435.1 uncultured Dysosmobacter sp. | reverse complement strand
ACGGCCCGGGAAGATAGGTAGTGCCAACACAAAGGACAGCTCTTTATGAGCTGTCTTTTTTTTATTTCCTATGTTCTTTTTCTATGGTATGATGATAAAAAGCGGTGTCCAAGTAAACGTACAGAAGGAGAGGTCCTTATGGTCGATCCTAAAAATCGCCAGCTTCGGCCACCTATTCATCGCAGCTGGCTTCGGCTGCGGGCCGGAAAAGCCTACTACGCGGGAAAGCGGTATTTATTATGGTGCGATCCACGATATCACTGGGCGCGAGTCAAGGAAAAAACGTGGCTGCCAAGCATTTATTTCTCCCATGAAACACCCCTCTACCGGCATTTACGGGGAGAGGACATGGCGCTTCAGGAAAACAAGGTGGTGAATCTGCGTCTGGCTGCCGCGCAGCTCAACGGGCTGCTCCTTCGTCCCGGGGAGACGTTCAGCTACTGGAAAACCATCGGCAAACCCACCCGGAAAAAGGGATACCGGGATGGGATGGTGCTGTTTTTGGGCAGGATTGGCTCCGATGTGGGAGGAGGATTGTGCCAGCTTTCCAACCTGATTTTCTGGATGACCCTTCATACACCGCTGACCGTGGTGGAGCGGTATCGTCACTCCCACGACGTATTCCCGGACGCCAACCGTACCCAGCCGTTCGGGAGCGGTGCTACCTGCGCCTATCCGCACCGGGATCTCATGATCCGCAACGATACGGATGCGGCGTTCCAGCTGTGTGTGCAGGTGGGGGAAACGCATTTGCAAGGGGCGTGGCGGACCATGTCGCCTCCGCAGATGCGCTATACTATTGTAGAACGAAATCCGCGTATGGACCAGTCCGCCTGGGGCGGTTATGTACGCCACAACGAACTGTATCGCTGTACCTTTGGCTTGGACGGGGCCTTTTTGCGGGAGGAATTTCTCTTTTCCAACGATGCGATCATGATGTACTCCCCGCTGTTGCCGGAGCGGTGACGAACTGCTTGACATACCTCGGCTGCCTATGTATACTAAGCATAGATAGTCGAGGTATTTTGCGGGAGGTGGGGATGTGAGTGCCTTTTGGGATTGGTGCAATGCTGTAACGCAGCAGGTGCGCTTTTGGCCGGATCATGCGGAAATCATCAAAGAGCTGGAAGCCCACTATGAAGACCACGTCCTGGATTTAGAACGGCTGGGATATGCCCCGCAGTTGGCCCGGCAGCGGGCGCTGGAGGCCATGGGAGATCCGGAAGAGGTGGGCCGGGGCATGGACGCGGTCCATCAGCCGTTTCTGGGATGGCTTTGGATGGTGAGCCGCTGGGGCGTGTGGCTGCTCCTGATTGTGGCACTCTTTGTTTTTGGCAGCGATATGCGCTGGTTTTCCCAATTCACCGATCCGGCGCTCCGAGACGGACAGTACGAGGCCGATGGCTTCTACCGTTTTTCTCCGGGCAGCTGGGAAAATGAGCGCTCTATTCTTGTACGTACCGGGACGGGTGACACCGTGGTGGAGCGGAGCGGTGACACCTGGAGCGTGCCCTATGCGGCGGTATGGAAATGCGACTATCCCGGTGAGAACGGCGATTTGGGATATACTCTGTACTGGACCACCGTGGTGCTGGCCAGGGACGACAAGAACCCCTTTGACTCCATTTACAGTGATTTTATGGAGAACCTTACTCTGACGGCATCCGACGGGACGTATTATGATGACCGCTATGCGCGCATCGGCACCGATGAAAACGGGAGGGGGATCTGGGGACCCGCCAATGGGCGTCTCCATGTTGCGAAAATGGCCTCGGATCCGTTCCGCACGCTCTATTACATCTCCTTCACTGGCCCGACCCAGGATGATCCGCCGGGGGAATGGTGTGAACTCTCCTATCCCTATGGCGAGCCCTGGAGCATTCACGTCGACTGGGAGGAGGCGGACCCATGAGAATTTTCAGACTCACCCGCCGGCAAAAGCTTGTGCGCAATCTGCTGGTCATTACCTTACTGATGTTCTGCGTGGAATGGTGTCTGGGCTTTCCCGCCTGGCGAACAGAAACGTTGGTACATCGGGCGGAGCAGGCGTACTTACTGGAGCCTGTGACGGAACTCTGGTTTGAAGCGGAAGACCAATACGGCCGCCAAGTACTCTATGGAGAAAACAACGGTCAGCTGATTTGTATGTCCTACGAGGAAGGAATTCTCGGAAAGTATCTGGAGGACGTGAAGATGTACCGGCCGGAGGTCCGATATATTGTGGACTACCAGACAGAACCGGACGGCGAGTATGTCAGCCGCACCGCCTGGGTCATCGGTTTTTTGGAAGAGGCGGAACGGATGGAGCTGGAGCTGGCGTTACAGGATCTGGACGGGGTACAGGGCACCTTGATCCTGGAGGGGACAAAGGTCGATGACCACTGCTTCTCCTTTGCCTCCACGCCGGAGGAAAACCGGGACACCGGGATTTTATGGCTGGAGGAGATCCGGGGAGGAGCGGTACTCCGGATCTATGACCGCGCCGATGTGCTGCTGGAAGAGCGCACGTATGATGTGCTGGGCTTCTCGCCCAACGAATAAGGAGGTTTCTCATGAAGATCGACAAGAGCCTGATCAGCGGCAGCACGACGCTTTTGATCTTGTCCCTGCTGAGCCGGGAGGAGA
>CAUWEK010000297.1:0-2704 GCA_963557435.1 uncultured Dysosmobacter sp. | reverse complement strand
ATCACCGTGCAGCCCGACAACGACCAGACCCGCGGCAAGATCGCCAAGATCGGCTATATGCTGCAGGTTACTGAAGTGAAGTAAGGAGGCACGGAATTATGAAACTGAGCGAACTGTCTCCCGCCGAGGGTTCCGTCCGCGCGGCTTATCGTAAGGGCCGTGGCGCCGGCAGCGGCAACGGCAAGACCGGCGGCCGCGGCCACAAGGGCCAGAAGGCCCGTAGCGGCGGTAAGATCCGCGTTGGCTTCGAAGGCGGCCAGATGCCTCTGGCCCGCCGTATCCCCAAGCGCGGCTTCAACAACATTTTCGCAAAGCCCCTGGAGATCATCAACCTCAATGCGCTGAATGCCTTCGAGGATGGCGAGACCGTTACTGCCGAGGCACTGCTGGAAAAGGGCATCCTCTCTAAGTGCGAGTACGGCTACAAGGTCCTGGGCAACGGCAAGGTGTCCAAGAAGGTTACCGTCAAGGCTTCTGCTTTCTCCGCTTCTGCCAAGGAGGCTATCGAGGCAGCTGGCGGAAAGGCAGAGGTGATGTAACGTGATCCAGACGATTCGCAAGGCGTGGGGCATCCCCGAGCTGCGGAAGAAGATCATCTTTACACTCCTCATCCTTCTGATTTTTCGCATCGGCAATGCCATCACGGTCCCCTATGTAAATACGGACCTGCTGGCTGCCTACCTTGACCAGATGGGCGCGACCATCCTGGGATTGTACAACGTGATGAGCGGCGGCGCTTTCGCCAACGCCACGGTGTTCGCCCTGAGCATCCAGCCCTATATCAACAGCTCCATCATCATCCAGCTGCTGACCGTGGCCATCCCCTCCCTGGAGCGGCTGGCCCGGGACGGCGGCGAGGAAGGCCGCAAGAAGATCCAGTCCATCACCCGGTACACCACCGTGGCGATTGCGGTTTTGCAGTCTGTGGGCTACTACTTCATGATGCGCAATGCCGACCTGCTCCAGGAGGGAGCGGACGGCATCTGGCCCGCCCTGGTCATCATCGTGACTTTCATCGCCGGTTCCTCCTTCGTGATGTGGATGGGCGAGCAGGTCACCGAGTTCGGTGTGGGCAACGGTATCTCCATCATCCTGTTTGCCGGTATCCTCTCCCGGGTGCCCGTCATGGTCTCTCAGGGGATCGCTTTCGGCAAGCAGGCCCCCATCAACTGGCTGTGGGTGGCGGTGCTGGTGGTGGCTATGCTGGCACTGGTGGTGTTCATTGTGTTCATCAATGACGCCGAGCGCCGCATCCCCGTTCAGTACGCCAAGCGCCAGGTGGGCCGGAAGATGTACGGCGGCCAGAGCACGCACCTGCCCATGAAGGTGAACATGTCCGGCGTTCTGCCTGTCATCTTCGCCCAGAGCATTGCCTCTCTGCCCATCACCGTGTGGACCTTCATCGGGATCCCCACCAAGGAAGAGAGCCCCGTGGCCTACGCCATCTACAACGCCATTGATACCAAGTCCATCATCTATATGGTGGTGTACTTCATCATGATCATTGGCTTCAGCTATTTCTATTCCAGCATCCAGTTCAACCCCGTGGAGATCGCCAACAACCTGAAGAAGCAGGGCGGTTTCATTCCCGGCTTCCGGCCCGGCAAGCCCACGGTGGACTTTATCCGTAAGGTTTTGAACAAGATCACCTTGTTCGGCGCCATTTATCTGGGCATTGTTGCTATCTGCCCCCTGATCGTGGGTAAGATCGTGGGCAATGACCACCTGGCCATCGGCGGTACCTCCGTCATCATCGTGGTCGGCGTGGCGCTGGAGACCGTGAAGGCTTTGGAGTCCCAGATGCTGATGCGTCAGTACAAGGGCTTCCTGGAATAAGCGAGGTTTTCTTCATGAAACTGATTCTGCTGGGCGCCCCTGGCGCCGGCAAAGGCACACAGGCCGAGATCCTGTGCAAAGAGCTGAATATCCCCACCATCTCCACCGGCAACATCCTGCGGGCTGCCATCAAAGAGGGCACGCCCACAGGACTGGAGGCCGAGCGCTATATGAAAGCCGGCAAGCTGGTGCCCGATGACGTGATCATCGGCATCATCACCGAGCGGGTGGCTGCGGACGACTGTGTCAACGGCTACATCCTGGACGGGGTGCCCCGCACCATCGCCCAGGCCGAGGCCCTGGAGAAGGCCGGGATCGTGTTTGACGACGTGATCTCCATCGAGATCTCCGACGAGACCATCATGGAGCGCATGACCGGCCGGCGTGTGTGTGAGCACTGCGGCGCCACCTATCACCTGGTGGCTGTCCCGCCCAAGACGCCCGGCGTGTGCGACAAGTGCGGCGGCAAGCTGATTCAGCGTCACGATGATGAACCCGAGACCGTCAAGGCACGGCTCGAGGTCTATCATAAGGAGACTGAGCCTCTGAAGGACTTCTACGCAGAGCGCGGCCTCCTGAAGTCTGTGGAGAACCAGCCCACTGTGGCTGAGACTTCTCAGGCGATCCTCCACGTACTGGGGAGATGAGCGTATGATTACTCTCAAATCCTCCCACGAGATCGAACTCATGCGCCGGGCCGGAAAAATTACCGCGGCTGCCCGTGCCTTGGCAGGGGAAATGGTAAGACCCGGCGTGACAACCCAGGAGATCGACCGTGCAGTGGAGCATTTCATTCGCAAGCAGGGCGCGGTCCCGTCCTTCCTCCATTACAACGGCTATCCGGCCAGCGTGTGCATCAGCGTCAACG
>CAUWEK010000296.1:0-2717 GCA_963557435.1 uncultured Dysosmobacter sp. | reverse complement strand
CCGGTGGAGTCCAGGTGGGGACCGGCGCACAGGTCGGTGAACTCGCCCTGCTTGTAGAAGGAGATGTGAGCATCCTCCGGCAGATCCTGGATCAGCTCCACCTTGTAGGGCTCGCCCTTTTCCTCCATGAACTTGATGGCCTCTTCCCGGGGCAGCTCAAAGCGCTCCAGCTTCAGCTTTTCCTTGCAGATCTTGCGCATCTCGCCTTCGATCTTCTCCATGATCTCGGGGGTGAAGGGGAAGGGCGAGTCCATATCGTAATAGAAGCCCTCATCAATGGACGGGCCGATGGCCAGCTTCACCTCGGGGTAGAGCCGCTTGACGGCCTGGGCCAGCACATGGGAGCAGGTATGCCAATAGGTGCGGCGATACTCCTCATTTTCAAACGTATACAGGTTTTCCTCAGACATGTTCATTTCCTCCTTTTTCGTTGAGGGGTGAAAAAAAATCCCACCCCTGAAACATCAGGGGTGAGATACGAAAACGTATTCCACGGTTCCACCCTGCTTGCATCCTAAAAGGATGCCGCTCGTGTCCTCTGTAACGGGAGAACCCGTCCCAGCCTACATATCGGTGGGCAGCTCCGAGGCGGTGGCATGCTCCGGTTCCGGCAAGGGCCGCTTGCAGCCAGCGGCAGCCCCTCTCTGGTGTCATTCCCGGGCAGCGTCCTCTTCAACGCTTTTTGATATCGTGCTTCACTATATCACGGTGTGCTGTCCCTGTCAAGGGCACATTTTTCCTCTGCGCAGGGAACCTGCTCCGGCACTTCTCCTTACTCCCCCGGCCACAGGATGTCCCTGGCCACGGGGGTGTAGAACAGCCGCTCCACCTCGGACCGCTCCTTGGTGATGCCCAGGATCCACATGAGCTTTGCCGTCACCGCTTCCGTGGTCATGTCATAGGCCTCCAGGACGCCCAGGGTGTTTTTCAGCCGGTGGCCCACATGGTACACCCCCAGATCGCTGCCCTCGTTTTCCACCTGAGTGGTCATGACCACCGTCTTGCCCCGGGCCATCCAGTCCCGCACGCACTCAAAAAAGCCGCCGTTTTCCGGCAGCCCGCCTACGCCGAAGCTCTCGATGATCAGCGCGTCGTTGTTCTCAAGCAGGAAGTCCACCTGCCGGCGATCCGCCCCGGGCACCAGCTTCATCAGCGCCACGCGGTCGTCCAGATCGTCGTAAAATACCGGCGCATCGGCGCACTCCGGACGGATGAACCGCAGCAGCACGCCGTCCCGCAGCACCCCCAGCACCGGGAAATTGATGCTGGAAAAGGCCCGGAAGCTCTTGGAGCGGGTCTTTTTGGCCCGGGTCCCCAGGATCACCTTTCCATTAAAGACGATGGACACCCCCGGCACATCCTCCGTGGCGCAGCGCAGGGCATCGGTGAGGTTGATCTTGGAGTCGGTGGAGTCAAAGCCCATGGGCTTCTGGGCACCGGTGAACACGATGGGCTTGGGGCTTTGCTGAATCAGGTAGCTCAGCGCCGCGGCGGAATAGGCCATGGTGTCGGTGCCGTGGGTGATAACAAAGCCGTCGTAGGCATCGTAGTTCTGGCGGATGCACCGGCTCATGAGCTTCCAGTGCTGCGGCCCCACATTGGTGCTGTCCAGGTTCAAAAGCTGCAGGCACTCTACCTGGCAGATGTCGGACACCACCGGCAGATGCTCCAGCAGTTGGCTCGTGGTCAGCTCCGGCGCAAGTCCGCTCTCCGTCACTGCGGAGGCGATGGTCCCGCCGGTGCCGATCAGCAGAATTCGTTTCATGTCATTCACTCCAGTTCTCTATGTTCCAGGGCCGCCAGACCGAATCGGGCCGCCAGGGCGATGCGCCGACGGGTCTCCTCGTCCGGGGCGCCCTCCCACTTTTGCCGCAGCGTGCGCAAAAAGAGTCCCCGCAGGGAGTCCTCCCCCGCACCGGCCCACACGTCGGCGGCCATGCGTGTCTCGTCCCGCACCTCCAGGGCGTAGAACCGCTCCCGCAGAGCAGATTCCACCGCCCGGGCATTCACGGCACCGTCCGCCTCGCCGGTGAGGATGATGCGGTAAAGGTCCCGCCGGGTATCGCCATGAACGGCCTGCTCCGCCGCCTCCAGCGCCGTACGGCCGGTCACGTCCGCCTCCACGATCTCGTAGCGGCGGCGGGCGAAGGGGATAAACGACGCCGCCACGGCGCCGTCGTCCGATACGGTGCCGCACAAAACGCCCTTCTCCCCCGTCTCATCAAAGCCCCGCCCCTCCGGGCATCCGGGCCAGGCCCAGAGCGTCGCACCGCAGCGCTGGGGCTCCGCGCCCTTGTGGACATGGCCCAGCGCCAGATAGGCCAGGCCGCTTTGGGCGATGTCCTGGCGGGAAATGGGATCGTAGCGGCGGCGGGAGGGCTCCACCTCCCCATGGAGAACACCCAGGTGGACGCGGCCGTCCGCCGGGGCGGAAAAGCCCGCCAGCAGGCTCTCCGCCTGCTCAGGCCCGGTAAAGGCCGCCCCGTGCACCACGGTGTTCAATCCGGGGATCTCCACCGCCTCCATCCGCCCGGTGCGGAAAATATGGACGTTCTCCGGCCAGGCCACTGTATCCCACAAGCCGCCGGGCGTATAAAAATCATGGTTTCCCGGGGCGATGCACACCAGCGCGTCCATCCGCCCCAGCTCCGCGGCCAGCTGCTCGGCAGTATCCCGGTAGACGCTGCCCGAGTCCAGCAGGTCCCCGGCCAGCAGCA
>CAUWEK010000295.1:0-2741 GCA_963557435.1 uncultured Dysosmobacter sp. | reverse complement strand
CCAAAACACTCGCGAAATTTTAAAATTTATAAAAGAAATCATCGAAAATGTTCGCTTTTGCGTTATCATGACCGGAAACGAACGGGATGCGTATACTCTATTTGAAGTCCTGAATGACCGCGCTATGGAAATAGATGATCTAGAGCTGATAAAGAACTTGTTCTTAAAGGCATATTGCAACACCTCCGGCGATATAGAGGCTATTATTGATAAAAACATTGGAATTCTTGATCAGATTTGGGGCGATGAAGTTTTTACCAGAGATCTCTCTGATGCACACACAAAGCTGATTTCTTATCTCGGCACACTCTATCTTACGGCAGATGAATCTGCGTTCACAAACAAAGTAGAAAGATATCGTGAAATTATCGAAAGCAAATATTTGGCCTCGTATTCGCTGACAACGAATAAGTATCGTTTTTCGCAGGCGCTGAATGATATTAGAGTTTATCAAATGCTGCGTGTCATTATTGAGGAATATAATATTCCGGTGCGGAAAGCAGCTACTGCTTGCATTAAAGCTGAGGATGATACGCATAAGTCGATAACATATAAAACATTCCATCTTTTGAATGCATTAAAACTTGATGGCGTGTTACCGGCACTTACCAATATAATCATCCGTCAGTTTATGAACAAGATGGAAGCATCTGGAACAAAAGAAGTAAGCATGGATGATTTCAAAGCTTATATTGTAGCAATTCGGGATGACTATCAGCACAATGGAGACAATTGTGAATATCGTAGTATTCATGAGTTGGCGTTCAAATTATGGAAGGCTGCACTCTTATGTAAAGATTATGAGATACCGCGGGAGCTTGCCAAGAAGGGCCTGCAGAATATCTCAATGAAAAATTGGAATCCAGCAGGCCTTACGATCGATGTAACAACGCAATCAAAGATGATTCAACAATTTCGTGAATGGATACAAAATTGGCAATACGGAAAGTCTGCAACTGCTGATTTGAAGGTTAAAGTTCTTTTTATAAATCTGTTTAAAACTAAGCTCAACGACGCCGGAACAGAGTTGACCTTTGATAAAGCCGTATATTCTTTTGTTACTGATAAGTTGCAACTAGATCATATGGAAGCTCAAAGTCCGAATGCGAGTAATATGGCCAAGCATTTTACTCCTGCAGATCCTCATGAAATGAGAGAAAAATATATTGACTCTTTGGGTAACATGATGATTCTAGACAGTGATAACAATAATGACAAGGACAATAAGCCACTTGCAGAAGCCATGACGTATTATGAAAATATGTGTACGGGGCATTGGCTTAATTCCTTAACCATGTCGTTATTGAACAATTACCATACGGATGTCCCAATTGCTGGATCTGTATTTATGGTTCCAACGGAGCAGTTCTTTAATGAACGCGCCTCTAGGTTAAGACAGTATTTTGAGAAAATCATAGACAGAGATTTTAATTCTAAAAAAATAATACTATAGACATATAGTTTTCCTAAATATGAGGGTTAATCGTATGGAAAACGGCACAAAACTTAGAATTCTATATCTATATCAGCATTTGGTTCAACATACAGATGCTGAACATACCCTATCGACTGCCGAGCTGATGAAGATCCTCAAAGAAGAGTATTCGGTGAAGGTCTCCCGGAATACTATCAGCGATGATCTTGCCATGCTCCACGACTGCGGCCTTCATATTGAGCACTACGAGTCCACACAGAACAAGTACTATTATGATGGGCGCATTTATGAATTGCCGGAACTCAAGATCCTTGTCGATGCCATTTCGTCTTCCAAGTTTATCACGCAGCGCAAGAGCGATGAGCTGATTGCGAAGCTCTTTACACTGACTAATTCGCAGAATGCCGCAAAGCTCCGCCGTCATATTTATGTTGTCGGTCGCGCAAAATCAGGCAACGAAAACGGATACTACATCGTCGACGCCATCAATACTGCGATTGACACCAAACGGAAAATATCCTTCCGCTACACGGATTTTGATGTGGCAAAGCAGCGCTACATAGCAAACGGCGGAAAGCCCTACACAGTAAGCCCGTATACCTTAATCTGGGACGGCGATTACTACTATATGCGCGGCTTCTGCGATGAGCGCCAAGAAATGCGGAATTTCCGCTTGGACCGCATCGCGGAGCAGCCCAATATTCTCAACCAAATTGCCGTGATGCCGCCGGAGGACTATAATCCTGCTGATTACAGCAAGCATGTTTTCCGGATGTACGACACTGATGAGCCAGTTGCTGTGCAGCTGTATTGCCATGTATCAGTCATGAAGTATTTGATCGACAACTTCGGTGTTGATTTCGAGACCAAAGCTATGGATGATGAATATTTCAAGGCAAAGGTCGCTGTATGTACAAGCACAACATTCTATCGTTGGGTATTTGGTTTTCATGGAAAAATAAAGATTTTATCGCCGAATAACATAAAAGAAGAATATATCCAAAAGCTCCAAGATGCATTAGCACAAGCATGAGCAGTAAGCGTTAGCATAGTAGATTATAGAGAGCCATACGGATGCATGCGTGCTTGTTGATCCTATTAGCAAGCGAAATTATGAATTGGCCAAAGATTCTTTTATTGCTACTTGCTAATTATTATGAAGGAGCTTTCAAAGAAGAGTTTGCAGCGTACCTCCAAAGGATTCAAGAATATCCTAATGACACATTTTCTTCAATTTAAGAGGCCAATCTGTTGCTTTTCCATCTGAATGATAACCGATAAGAAATATGTAAAAAGAAGTGGAAAC
>CAUWEK010000294.1:0-2762 GCA_963557435.1 uncultured Dysosmobacter sp. | reverse complement strand
CCGGGGACACTGCGGGTATGAACCGCATGCTCTAGCCAACTGAGCTATGCCGCCATGTCGTAGCCTCAACGGGCACGGATAACTATATCAGACTTATTTCACTTTGTCAAGCAATTTCCCGAATTTTTTTATTTTTCCAAATCAGCCGTGCGGCAAGTTCATCATTGTTAAGGATAGCCCGCTGTAACAGCGGGCTATCCAAGTCTCCTCTCTTTCCGTTCAAGCCGCATGAAAAAGCCTTCAATATGCAACTGACCCCAGATAAAGATGGTGAATCGGCACCCAGCGGATCGCAGGGATAATAGGAGCGCAAATTTCCATCAATCAAAAGGGCCTTATTCAGCAAGAATCTTTTCATAAAACCGATATACTCTCGTCAAATATTTGCTCCGCTGATAGACGGCAATACACACCTCACCTGCCTGATTCAGCGTATGGTCCACGATATCCCCCGCAAAGCGGTGTCGGGACAGCGGCTCCAGATCAGGCGACCAGCACTCAAAATATCCATAGTCGGCAGTCCAGATGCGGTTTTTGCCGTCCACCACCGCCAGATAGTAGTTTTTTTGACTGCGCAATTCCTTCCGCAGTTCGAACTTCTCCAAATCAATCACCATCAACCCGGAACCGTAGCCGGCACAGACGAGGAAACTGCCGTCCGGCGCGATGGCCAGATCAGACAGATACGGCGCCGATAACTGTCCCGCTTCCCGGAGATCCAGCGTAAACCGAAGAAGAGTATCATCCTGGCGATCATTACCCCGCTTGAGCTGATACAGGTAGGTTCCGTCTGTCTGGACTGGCTCGTCACTGTGCGTTACCGCAGAATACAGCCGCTGCCCCGCCAGCGTCAGGCAGTGCAGCATCGTCTCCTCCGCGCTGTTGGCGGACAGATAGATACGATCGCCAATCAATGTGACACGGCTGACCTTTCCCTTCCAGCTCCAGAGAACATCCCCTTTTGTGCTATAACGATACATCTCAGATCGGTTTTCACCATTTACCGGGCGCATGACTGCCAGAAAGCCGCCGTCAGGCAGCAGATACCCGCGATAGAGCGTCATGGCCGTTCCGCCTGCGGCGAGCGGCAGCGGCAGTGGGAGCAGCCCGGCGGAGTCGAATACGACGCGGGTCATCCCTGGCGTATAACCGTTGAAATCATCCCCAACCATGTCGCTGGCAAATGCCAGCAGCCGCCCATTGGCTTCTGCGTAAGAAAGATTATCCAGCCCATCCTCCGTCAAAGAGGTGAGTTGGAGGCGTCCATCTCCGTCCCAGCGGGCCCATTCGCCGCCGCTGCAGCAGCATCCGATGACCTGGCCGACCGTGCACCCCAAAAGTCTGGCAGCCTCTTCATCAGCATAGCTCAGTGGCCGTAAAATCAGTGCCCCTACCCCGTAGTCCTCGCTTCGCTCTCCAACCTCCTGCACCAGCTCCATATTGGCCTGGTTTTTGAGTTTGGGCGGCAGCGGATGGGCTTCTATCCAGGTGTGGAGCGGTCCCTCATCCGCCAGCTGGAATTCCACCGCCGTAAAGTCATCATCCCAGCGGACAAACAGCGGCGTCCCCAGCAAGCTGGAGAGAACCCGCAGCTTTTCCTCCTGATCAGGCTCCGTAAAGAGCCGTTTCAAGAGCGGGGCAATCTGTGACGACAGTCCCAGGCCTTCACAGAACACATTGGCATTTCCCAACACCCGGCCCTCTGCTTGGGTATAAACCACATGGCGAACGGCCCGCTTTCCGGAGACATAGAGTGCCAGCGACAGGTCGTCGCTGTCGAACATGGACACGGAAAGTACAGTACAACCCAGCTTCCCGGAAAGCCATCCGGCTTTTCGATCCAGCTTTCCAAAGCAGAGTTCCCCCGGGCAGGCAGTAATAAAGCGTTCCGACCATCTCCCCACAACGGCATTCGGCATGGCGGCTTTGACTGCGTCCTCTGTTGTACCGAGGATTTGAAGACTGCTCACGGTGGTTCCCATAGCAACATCTCCTTAACCGTGATTCCAGATTAGGCCGGCTTATGAAATAAAACGTGGCGTTTGCAGCCGAAAGATCCGAACCCCGCATATCAACTGCTTCATATCGCTTACCTCCACAGCTTTAAATCCCCTGCGTCATCACAGAGGAAATATACTATGTTTCTCCCATCAGATATGCAAAAGGGGTGTCTTCATAATTTGAGTATATAGGATCTAAGCGGAAAATCAAGCTGCGGGGATTTGAACGTTCTCCTTTTGCCAGATAGTATCCTATATGGTGAAACATCTGCGTTTTCTGATAAAGGTCATCTCTCTGGCAGGAGCGGATGGATTTTATATAAAAATCCCCCATACCGTGGCCGGATACGAAAACAGGCCGACACTCACAAAAATTGTGAGTGTCGGCCTTGATTCCCTTATCATGCGCTTTGTTTTGGGCGCAAGTCTGACGGAAATCCGCTTTTTCCTCGCTGAAGCCTACGTGTCTCAGAGGGATGCGGTATTGATCAATACATGCCGCCCATGTCGGGAGCAGCGGGAGCGGGAGCGGGGGGCTCGGGCTTATCCGCCACCAAAGACTCGGTGGTCAGCACCATGGAGCTGACGGAAGCGGCGTTCTCCAGAGCGGAGCGGGTCACCTTGGCGGGATCGATGATACCGGAGGCGACCATGTCGCAGTACTCTTCCTTATAGGCGTCGAAGCCGTAGCCGTTCTTGCCGGAGGAGCGGACCTTCTCCAGGATCACGGAGCCGTCCAGGCCGGCGTTGGCAGCGATCTGA
>CAUWEK010000293.1:0-2786 GCA_963557435.1 uncultured Dysosmobacter sp. | reverse complement strand
GAAAATCACGGAAAAAAAGTTGCGAACTTATCGTCAAGCCCTCAAAAGTTTCAGTGCAAAAGGAGAATACCGCCTTTTACGGAAGTATGTCAGCTCCGTTTGATAAGCGTCCGCAAGGTCTGATATTCTTCTGAACAAAGGCGTTTGTTATGGGAAAGAGATCCGTATGGAATAGAGAGCGTTTGTTTCCTGCTTCCTGCTGACTCATTTCGGTTCTGCCGTCCTTTCTTTTGGACCGTTTATGTGATAAAATGCGCATAAAAGAGCATTTTATTGAAAACCAATTAAAATCCATTCGGAGGAGGTGGACCATGTGGCATACAGCGAACTAATCAAGAGTTTTGAACGGATCCGGAACTATATGCGCGAATTCTATGTCTATGGTTTTAAGAGCCGAGAAGAATACGGCATCAAGAGCGCCCGCAGCTACGATAACGAGCGGCGCAGGATCGAAAGCTGGCTCAGTGATTATATGTCCTTCCATCAGGATTCCTCCGGTAAGAATGTGTTCCTCTCGGTCGACAGCAGACGGATCCCACATAATCCCCTCCATAAGGCATTCAAGGCCAAGAGTTTTACCGCTAAGGACATCACGCTCCATTTTTACATTATGGATCTGCTGGCCGATGGAGGTACTCTTTCCGGCAAGGAGATCGTCGACCATATCAACGATGACTATCTTTCCAAATTCAGCGGTTCTTTTTCCTTGGATGAATCAACCGTTCGAAAGAAGCTGAAAGAGTATGAGGCCCTCGGTTTACTGAAGTCTGAAAAGACTGGCCGTGAGGTCTTCTACCAAAGAACAGATGGGGAGACCTTCGATCTGACTTCCTGGGCAGATGCGCTGGCCTTCTTTTCTGAGGAAAACCCTCTGGGCGTAGTCGGTTCCTTTCTGATCGATAAGCTGGATCGGCCATCAGATGCTTTCCGGTTCAAGCACCATTACATACTCCACACGCTTGACAGCGATGTTCTCTGTGATCTGCTGCAGGCCATTGATGAACGACGCACAGCAGAGCTTGTTATTCGCAGCCTGCGAAGTGCCGGAGAGTATCAGAGAACGATTTGCCCGCTGAAAATCTATATCAGCACGCAATCCGGCCGACAGTATCTTTTGTGCTACCACTATCGTGGCCGTCGTATGGCCTTTTTTCGCCTCGATGCCATCAAGAAGGTCTCGGTCGGCAATGTGGAAAAACACTATGATAAGTACCTTGGGTACCAGGAGAAATTTGATCAGAACCTCTGGGGTGTTTCTACCGGCCTTGATCACAATTTGGATCATATTGAGATGACTATCCACCTTGGCCACGGTGAGGAGTTTGTCCTGCAGCGCCTGGAGCGAGAGAAGCGCCACGGGACTGTGGAGCTCCTTGACGCACAGACCTGCAGATTTACCGCAGATGTCTATGATGCCTCTGAGATGCTGCCCTGGCTCCGAACCTTTCTTGGCCGCATCGTGGACCTGAAGTGCAGCAGTCCATCGGTTGAGAATATGTTCTACGAAGACCTTCGGTGCATGGATGCGATGTATGGAGGTAACGACGATGCTGTTTAGTGAGATTTACGGCAGCTACTTCAATGTTGTTGCCGCTGTTTTAACGGAGGCCTTCGACGGTACCCTCACCGCCAACAGATTGACTGCGATCGTACAGGAGAAGGCATTTGCTGAGAGCGCATTGTCTATCCCCGCAGCGCTGAAATCTGAAGATTGGCCGTTGCTGGATTCCGACCTCCGGCCTGTACTCCAGCACAAGCCTACGATGCCCCTGACTTTTCTCCAGAAAAGATGGCTCAAGGCACTGCTCACTGATCCGAGAATTGCGCTATTTGATCCGGATATGACCGGCTTGGAAGAAATTAAACCGCTATATCAGCAGGACACCTTCGTTTTCTTTGATCAGTATGCAGATGGAGATCCTTTCAATGATCCAACCTACATTGCCTGCTTCCGCACAGCATTGAAAGCCATTCGTGAAAAGCGAAAGCTGCGCATCCGATTCCACGGCCGTACCGGCGTCCCACATTCCCTGGAGTGTATGCCTTATCGTCTGGAATACTCCGCCAAGGACGACAAGTTCAGATTGTTGGCAATGGGCAAGCGCCGACTCAACACTGTCAATATGGCACGGGTGCGCTCTTGCGAACTGTTAGACAAGTATGACCCGAAGGAAATCACTTTGCCCAGTGAGCGTTTGGAGGAGCTCACACTCATTCTTCATGACGAGCGGAATGCTCTGGAGCGCGTTCTTCTCCACTTCTCCCACTTTGAAAAGGAGACCTTGAAGCTGGACGACCGGCTTTACCAAATCAAGCTCCGGTATGACAAAGATGATGAGACAGAACTGCTGATCCGGGTGTTGTCATTCGGGCCGGTTCTGGAAGTTAAGGCTCCGGAGGAGTTTATCTGGTTGATGAGGAGTCGAATCAAGAAACAGATCGAATATGTCACCGAAAGTAAAGAGGACTAAGACTTGTGTGATCCCATTTGTAAATCTTGGAATTGCCTTAACCATTCTTGTAGTGATCATTGATTACTAATCTCCGATCGGTCAGCGTTTTCTGTTTTTTGGCTCTCATACTTTGTATAGGTTTGTTAAAAATTGACATGTCTGAGACGCAGAAACACCTTGCTTCTCAGCCTCATTAGAGTTGCAATACCCCAACCCGAACATGAAAAAGAGCCCTTCTGGACAGGAGACGGCAACTGTGCCGCACCTGGTCAAGAAGGGCTCTTTGACCACATGTTTGACCACAGACAGCGCCGGAGCACTCGGAAACAGTGG
>CAUWEK010000292.1:0-2788 GCA_963557435.1 uncultured Dysosmobacter sp. | reverse complement strand
ATCATCTTAACGCTATATACCCTTCTCTGAATGTTTTGCCCGAGAGGAGCAAAGCTGTCTTTGCAATGCTTATAGGTAGATGTCTCTCATTGGATGTTCAGACTTTAAATAGATTATATTTCGCTGTCTCCTGGGTCAAGTAATCGAAATGTGTTTGTACATTTTTTGGCAAATGCTTGCCTTTTTTAAATTTCTTCAAAACATTCCTGGCGTTTCCCAAGTGATTTTTATCATAACTAATTTTAAACAACTCTATTTCTGCAATACCGTATACTAAAAGTGCGTCATCACAATCAGCGCTTTTGATACCGAGTTGTTCGAAGTTCTTTACGGCATCATCTGCATAATAAGACGCCGATTCAAATGAATTATCAGATAAGAGAAACATTGCGTATATCCAGAGAATGGACGGGTATGTTTTTGTGTGTTTTATTTGAGCAAATGATGGAGAATCAATCATCATAAGACAACTATCATAATTTGATTTAATCAGGCCATTGTATTCATCCCCAATAATATGTTCCTGACGTAATTCTTTTAAGATCCGTGCTCTTTGATAGAATACATATGGATGCGCACTATATTTATTTTCTATATAATCAAAATCTCGATTTATGTTTTCAATTTCATATGCAGCATTCTTTGTTGTAAGGTTTCTTTTATCCTCATATAGTGTAAATGCATGGCAAATTGCAAGATTTTCGTTTTCTCCTGTTCCACACCATTCTGCCAAAACTTCAGAAATTTGGGGGTATCTCTGTTTAAATTCATCCACAGTAATTTTTCTTTCTTCCACCATGCGTATTGCAGAAAGAAGTTTGGACTCCCGTTTTGCTCTGGTGTCCGCTGAAAGCGATAAACTTGTCATAATAAAATGAGTAGCAAATTCGTTTATAGAATAAGAATCCCCCATTTTTTCAACAACGAGATATTGCGTCAATAACTGCAAAACATCTTGAATCTCGTTTATGTCACTATTATCATGAGCCAACACCAAAACATCGGCTGACAATGCTTCCGATCGTAAGGAAAGGCATATAAGAACACTTTTTATTGTTTCGCTCATTTGAGGGTAGACGTTATATAGTTCTTCTATTGTGTTCTGAAACATAAATTGACTAATAGAATTATCATTAGTATTCTTTGGAAGTTGCTTTAGTTCATTTATAATTTCGCGATACGAAGACTTATTTGATGCTATTCGTTTTAGTGCAAGCACTAAAACTAAGGAGTTTCCATATGAGTATTTAGTTAAGTCGTTCTTTTGCTCAATAGTTAAATCAATAGAGATTTGATTTTTTTCCAAGTATTCATTAATGAAATCCACGCCAGCATCACGTTGAAATCCATGTAATGTTATCGTTTCATCTGCGTGTTCTGGGATTCGCGTGGTAATGATAACCTGAATTGAAGAAGGGAGGTCGTAATTTACATAATCAATAATTTTTTTACGTTCTTCCCCAGAAAGCGTTTCTAAATTATCAATAATAAGGATGCCTGATTTCTGCCAGTTATCATCAAAATCGCTTATGGATAGATCCTTGTAGAACTTAGTAAGTAATTCCTCAAAGTTAGAAAATTGCTTTTTTCGCTTTTGAATATACAGAGAACCAGATGTCTGATCAAATTCCATAAAATGCGTTTTGGCTGAATAAAACAAAACAAAAAATGGACGCAACCCTTCATAACCATCGTCCTTCATTTTATCGAGCAACCGAGATATAAATTCTGTTACAAGAGATGTTTTTCCGATTCCTCCATAACCAGATACGCATACCATATGCTTTCGGTTGCGTAATTTCCTGATCCCATCCCAACCGCAAATATATTTAAAAAGATCAGACAATTCGGGCTCTCTACAAACAATAATATTAGAAGGAAATGGGATGCTATCAAAATTAATGATTGCGGGTTTTTTTGAAAAAAGACTGTTTTCAAAAGTAGAAATATCGTTCTCTAATTTTTGAGTTGAACGAAACCAGAAATATTTGGTCTCAATAATTTGACATCCGGTTCGGATAAATTGAATACAATCTTGAGCATCTCTATCAGAAATCAAATAAGAGCCTTGATGTGATAGGGAATTACGACATTGATAATACTTTTCAGCATGAAACGCATATATTTCTGGACTACCAAAAGATTTGATAAAAGTGCAATATAAATCTTGAAATAAATATGTTATTAAAATTATTTGACTCAGATACGCAACATCATGGCTGGTAGTATGCTCTTTTTTTAAAAAGCAATCACGAGAAAACTGTGTGTTAGACCAGAAAGAAGTGCATTCCTTTGCAGATAGTATATTTAGTGACGAGATTTTGCCTGACAAAATGATATTGGTTCCTTTTATTGAGCTGATACGCTTTTGAATTTCATCTTTAAGTGATTGTTCATCTGGATATTGAGAAAGTAATTTGTCTGCAACAAAGCATCTTAAAGCAACCTCAAATGCCGTTGTTGGAGTATCTAACATTGACTGTAACGAAGAATTAAGGTTCATAGTCTATCTCTCTTTCTATTGCTACTCAACGTAAAACATCTTCAAAATCGTTATTGATAAATCTAAACGCTGCTTTTAACACGCTCTATTTAACTGAACGGTGTTAAAGTGCTTTTACGATCTCCATAAACCGCTCCAGAGAATATGCTCCCGGATAGTCCGGTTGCTTGGTTTCAAACACCATGTAATACTTGTACTGTTTTCCGGCCAGCTTCGCCCACTGGTCGCCAATTTTGGCTTTCTCCTTGGACTCATCATTATCCAGGTGATCTCCCTTGGTCTCCA
>CAUWEK010000291.1:0-2823 GCA_963557435.1 uncultured Dysosmobacter sp. | reverse complement strand
GCACCTTGCTTTTTTATGAAAATTCCCGCTGGTGGGCCTGGAAGAACTCGTAGAACGTGCGCACGTTCTCCAGCTCGGTCCAGCGGCACCGGGACACGGGGACACGGTCCAGGTCATAGATCTCCGCGTCCTTCAAAGAGAGCAGGAACGGCGAGTGTGTGGCGATGACCAGCTGACAGCCATAAAAGCGCACGGAGTCCTCCAAAAACTGCTTCAGCTCCAGCTGGAGCTGGGCGGAGAGGCTGTTTTCCGGCTCGTCCAGCAGATACAGCGCTTCCTGTCCGATTTCCCGGGTGAAGTACAAAAAGGCGCTTTCTCCGTTGGATTTTTCGGGGACATCATTGGTGATCCGGCTGCGCACGTACTGGGAGCCGCTTTTTCGCTGGGCGTCCACCGTGTCCCGCAGGGCATCCAGATCCTCCAGGGAGCCAAAGTGCAGCTCGGCGTGGCGCTTTTCTACGTACTCCGCCAGCAGTTCCCGGCGCCGGACGTCGATGCCCTCGTTCATGCAGCGCAGATCCAGCAGATAGTCGAACACATCGTCGCTGGTGATGACACGGCTCCGCTGCCGGACGGTGGACGTAAAAGAGGCGGCGGTCTCCGATGCGCACAGATGCAGGTAGTTGTCAAAAAAGGCGCTGCGGTTATAGACGGCCTTCCGGGGCAGAGACAGCGACTGGCCGATCAGGTTCAAGAGCGTGGTTTTACCGCTGCCGTTGCCGCCGCACAAAATGGTGATGGATGCGAAGGTCAGGGCGGGCACCTGCTTGGGCGGAAAGAAGCCGAAGGGATAGCGGCTGCCGTAACAGGTGCGCTTACACTCGGGCGCGTTGGCCAGAAAATGCCACTCCGCCGACTCCGCCGGCAGCTGAAATCGCCGCAGATAGAGCATCTGCATCCCTCCTTAAAAAAACACCGTCAAAGAAAGTTCCTTTACAGTGTAGCATATCTCGCATCCGGCGCCAAGAAGAATTTTAGCTCCATATCAAAGGGACAATAGTCTGCTATTGACAGACAACCGTATGACGGCTATAATACAGTTAGAAAGTGTACTACGGAGATAATACGGTTGGGGGAGGTGATTGCCGTGATCTCCTTTGCGGAATTTGTGCCCCGGGAGGGGAGCCCCCTTTATTTGCAGCTGGTGCGCTATGTGCAGCGGGGCATCGCGGCAGGCACCATCCGTCCAGGAGACGAGCTGCCCTCCCGGCGGGCGCTGGCGGCGCTGCTGGGCGTGAATCCCAATACCATTCAAAAGGCCTGCGCCCTGCTGGAAGAGGAGGGCATCATCGCCTCCCACACCGGCGCCAAAAGCGTGGTGACGGCGGACGAGACTGTGCGGCGCCGATTGACGGAGGAACTGCTGGAGTATGACGCATCCGCCCTGGTGCGGGGCCTGAGGCAGATGGGCATTACCCGCGCCCAGGCGGTGGAGCTGGTGGAGCGGCTGTGGGATCAGGAGGAGAGCGTATGAGACGATATACTTCTGTTTTGATGCTGGGGGCCCGGGGCGTAGTCATGCCCTTGATTGCTGTTTTGCTGCTGATGAGCGCGGCGGAGGCGGGGCTGTTTTTTCGGGTGCGCTCTGATTTTGCAACCCCCTGGAGCATACAGTATGCGCTTTTGGCGAGCCATGTGGTGTGGGCCTACCGGGCGGCCCTCGTTTTGCTGGCGGCCGCTTGCTGCGTCCATGTGAGCGGCCTGGGCGGCAGCCGGGTCTACTACACCATGCACCGCCTGCGCATCTCTGAGTGGACGGCGACGGTGCTGCTGGGTCTTTGCTACGGTGCTGCCTTTGTGGTGCTGTGGGCGGTCCAGGCGGGGATCCTGACAGCCGTGACGGCGTATTGTGCCGCCCGCGCCGACGCCGGGGCCCAGGCGGTGTTCCTGGTTTCCTGGAACGACGACTTTTTCCATGCCATGCTGCCCCTGGGCCAGTGGACGGGATATGTGCGGCAGCTGCTGATGGCATTGGGAATGGGCATGAGCTGCGCGGTTTGGTCCTTCTGGCGGCGCCGCAACAGCTTCGGCTATGCCGCGCCGATCATGGTCATCGCGGCGGCGGTGTTCACCGGCCTGGGCTGCCGGGACTTCGTGGTGGACATAAGCCTGGGCGTAGGGGCGTGCATCGTGGCGGTGTGTTCTTTGTATTTTGCAAGCGTGGAGGTGGGCCAGTGTGAAAGAACGGGTTAAGGCGTGGATCCCCTACGGCCTGGATGCAGATCCGGTGCTCCACCGCATGGCGGTGGGCCTTCTGGGCTGCGTGCTGATGAGCCTCCGGTGCCCCATCTCCTGCGCGCAGGGCTGGGAGCTGCTTTACAAGATGGAGGGCGGCCAGAAGGTGCTGCGGCCGGGGTTTACGATGCTGCCCTTTCGTGAATTGGTCTCCTGGAGCTTTATGGGCTTTGGGCTGTTCTTCGCCGCTATGGCGGTGCTGGCCGCCTACTATGTGCTCTATCACCGGCAGGGGGGCAGCCGGACGGATTACCTGATGCGGCGGCTGCCGGACCGGCGGGAGTACCTCCGGCGGTGCCTGGCGCTGCCGACCTTGGGCTGCGCGGCGGCGCTGGTGCTGGCAGTCTTGCTGTGGGCGCTGTATTTTTGGATGTATCTTCGCTTCACGCCGGCCGGGTGTCTCCCGCCGGAGCAGTGGACGGGATTTTGGAGGGCTGTATCATGATGGAATGCCGTGAATTGAGCAAGTCTTACGGGTTTAACAAGCGGGCGCTGGACGGCGTGTCACTGACCTTTGGACCGGGGGAGATCGTGGGCCTCTTCGGAGAAAACGGCGCGGGCAAAACCACGCTTCTCAAGTGTCTGCTG
>CAUWEK010000290.1:0-2875 GCA_963557435.1 uncultured Dysosmobacter sp. | reverse complement strand
GTGGATGGTGAGGGACACGCCGGAGACGGCCTCCCTGGTACGGTTATGGAATTTTACATGCAGATCTCGGATCTCCAGCATCAAACCACCTCCCCGCCGCGGCGCTGGAGGCCCTCACCGATGAGCCCCACGCCGAACACCAGCAGCACGATGGTAAGGCCGGTGCAGATCACATACCAGGGTGCGGCGCTCAGCATGCCCTGTGCCTCGGAGAGCATATAGCCAAGGGATGCATCCGGCGGTGTCACGCCCACGCCCAGATAGCTCATGGAGGCCTCCGCCAGCACAGCGTTATTGAAGCCGATGGTCATGGCCGGCAGCAAAACCGGCATGATATTGGGCAAAATGTGCACAATGATGATCCGTGCGCTGGACGCGCCCATGAGCCGGGCGCTCTTGACGTAGTTGGCGTCCCGCACGGCGGCCACCGCCGTACGGGTGACCCGGGCGAAGCTGGGGATGAACACCAGTCCCAGGGCCAGCACCACATTGTATTTATTGCCCGGTCCCACCACGGAGATGATGACCAGGGCCAGCAAGATGCTGGGAAAGGCGGTGAGGGCATCGTTGAAGCGCATGAGCACCTCATCCACCACGCCGCCAAAGTACCCGGTCACCGCGCCCACGGCCGTGCCGCACACGGCGCCGATGGCCACGGTGGCCACGGCGATGGCAAACGTGGTGCCCGCGCCCTGCATGACCCGGCTGAAGATATCCCGCCCGAAGCTGTCCGTCCCCATCCAGTGGGCCAGGGAGGGTCCGCACAGCTTGGGGCCCACCTCCATGGCGTTGGGATCGTAGGGCGTCCAGAAAAAGCTCACCAGGATCATGGCGGTGAGGATGCCGGTGAGGATCAGCCCCGCCAGCAAAAATCCATTTCTCCGTTTCATGCGCCACCTCCCAGCCGAAGCCGCGGGTCGATGCGCTGGTTGATGAGGTCCGCGGCGGTACCTGCCAGCACCACCCACAGTGCCAGGATCACCACGATGGCCTGCACCACCGGGTAGTCCCGGCTGCCGATGGACGCCACCAGCAGCCGTCCCAACCCCGGGATGGCAAACACCTGCTCGACGATGATACTGCCCGCCACGATCTCCGCCATGGTCTGGGCCAGGAACGTGACCACCGGCACCAGGGAATTTTTCAGCACATGGCCGTACAGCACGCCCCGGCGGTCATTGCCTCTGGAGATGGCCGTGCGCACATAGGCCCGGCCCATCTCCTGGCGGATGGTGCTGCGCAGCATCCGCACCGTCATGGCCACTCTGGGAATGGCGATGGCCACGGCGGGAAAGAACAGATACTCCAGCGCGCCGCCGAAGTTGGTCGTCAGGGACGGGAAGCTGCCATGGACGAACACATGGAGGATGGTGCTGAAGATCCAGGTCAGGAGGATGCCGGTGAAAAAGGGCGGCACCGCCATGCAAAGCTGGTTGAAAGCGGTGGCGGCGGCGTCCAGCCTGCCGCCCTCCCGTCCTGCGGCGCGCACCCCCAGAGGGATGGACACCACCACGATCAAAAGAAAGCTCAGCGCGCTCAGACACAGCGTCACGCCCACCTTGGGCGCGATCAGCTCCCACACCGGCTGGCGGTAGCTATACGACGTGCCCAGATCCCCGGTGAAAAAGCCGATGAGCCACTCGCCGTAGCGGACCAGCAGCGGGCGGTTGAGCCCCAGCTCCTCCCGCAGCGCCTCCACCTTCTCCGCCGTGGCCTGGGTGCCCAGCATGGCGGTGGCCGGGTCGCCGGAGATCACATCAAAGGCCGCAAACGCAAGGAAGGAGACGATGACCATGGTCAGCAGCAGCATGGCAATGCGTTTCGCCGCGTATTTCATGGTCTTCGCCTCCCTTCCCCGTCAGCGGCAAATTCCTTGCCGCCGCGCATATCAGGCAGTATAGCGGATGCCGGAAAGATCCAGCACGTAGATGGGATAGAAGGTCACGCCCTCCAGTCCCTTGCGCACCGCCACCAGGTCCGCCAGGTCCTGGATGTAGACATTGGCGGCGTTTTCCGTCAGGTTGCGCTCCATCTGCTTGTAGAGCTCCGTCTGGGCCGCGTCGTCATAGGTGGCGACGGCCTGGGCGAACAGCTGGTCGTAGTCCGCGTTGTTGTAGTTGATAAAATTGGTGCCGTAGGTGGAGGTGAACCGCTCCAGCAGGGCACGGGCCGTCATGTTGGACGCGTCCACGCCCACCACCGTGGACTGGAACTGGCGGCCGGTGTACACGTCGGACACCCAGCTCTCCCACTCGATGGGCAGGATGGTGGCGTTAATGCCCACGGCCTTGAGCTGCTCCACCAGCACGGTGGCCGTATCCATATGGGGCTGGTAGTTGCTGGGCACGGTGATGGTCATATCAAAGCCGTCGGGATAGCCGGCCTCCGCCAGCAGGGCGCGGGCACGGTCGGGATCGTAGGTATAGTAATCCGTCAGGCTCTCGTCAAAGTACTTGCCGAAGGCGGGGTACATGCTCGAGCCGATGGGGCTGCCGTAGCCGTCGAAGGCAAGGTCGATGATCTGCTGCTTGTCCACGGCGTAGCTGAGGGCCTGACGCACCCGCACATCGTCAAAGGGCTCCTCGGCGTTGTTGAGGTACAGGGCCTGCACCAGATTCATGGTGCCCTCGGCCACGTTGAAGTCCTCGCCCAGCTGGGCCACCTGGGTGCTGGTCAGATGGGCGCACAGGTCAATGGCGCCGCTCTGGAGGCTCATCAGCAGGCTGTCGGCGTTTTCGATGATCTTAAAGGTCACCTGATCCAGCTGGGCCGGGGTGCCCCAGTACTCGTCGAACTTCTCCAGCACGATGGAATCCTGGGCGGCCCGGGAGACGAACTTGAAGGGGCCGGTGCCCACAGGATCGGTGTCCTGCTG
>CAUWEK010000289.1:0-2887 GCA_963557435.1 uncultured Dysosmobacter sp. | reverse complement strand
CTTCCCTTACGCCTCCGCGGGGCTGGCCACGATGAACAGATAGTCGTTGCCGCCCGTCCCGGCACCCAGGGCGTGCCGGGAACCCATAAAAGGCATGTGGGGCCAGGCATAGCCCGGCCCCACCAAGGTTTTTCCATAAAAACGCTTGCCGCGCCTCCCGGCGCGCCGCCGCGCTGCGGCGGGAAGAGGGCGGCACGAAGCCGCTCCGCCGTTTCTTCCCTTACGCCTCCGCGGGGCTGGCCACGATGAACAGATAGTCGTTGCCGCCCTCTTCTTCGGGGAATGCGTTGTACATGGTGAAGTTATAAAGGAAGCGCTCGGCGCCGTAGACACCGTAGCCGTCCTGATTATGGTCGGTGGTATCGTAGGGGTCCGCCACCAGGATCACATCGTCCTGGGTGGTCTCGGTGCCCATGGTGTCGTAGCCCACGATCACCTGCCAGTGGCCGCCCCAGTCGTTCCAGGCCACCATGATGGGCTTGCCTTCCGCCAGCCAGCCCTGAATATCGTCCACCCAGATGCCGTCGGGATAGTCATAGGTGGTAATCATATCGAAACCGCCCACGCCGTTGAAGATGTCCATAGCCTGATCCAACGTGGTTCCGGGATAGCCCTCCAGCTCCGTGCCGTCCAGGCTGTGGCGCAGGGCCGCCAGGGACTCCTCGTTCCAGTCGCCCAGCTTGTCATACCACTCCAGCACCATGAGGGCGGAGGTGACGCCGCAGGACCACTCGCTGGTCTGCTGCTGGGTCTTGAAGTTGTGGAGCACCGTCAGGGTATCCGTGGATTCCATGTTGTAGACGTCGGGATGGGCAAAGTAGGGAGAGTTTTCATGGTCTCCCTGCCGCTCCACCGAATCCGCGCCGTCCTCCGGGGACAGATCCACCGCGTAGGGGATTTTCATCTCATCGCTGAAGTTCTCAGCAGTCTTGGGTTCCTCGGCATTGTCAGCCGGTGTGTCATTGGTGGCGCCGCAGCCGGTAAGCATCGCCAGCAGCATCGTGAGGGTCAGCGCCATGGTGACTGTTTTTTTCATTTTCGATCTCCTTTTCAGGGGCAGAGCCCCTTGTCCGATTTCACACGGTTTTTCCCGTGCGCTGAGTGCCATTATACGGAAATCCACCCCCCTGCGCAATGCATGGTTCCATAGAATTTCCGCCCCCAGGGGAACCTGAATTTTCCATTTTATATAAAAATTTTTAATGTTTTTGGGGAACGCCTCACGCCTCTCCGTCCCCGGAATTTTTTTCTTTTTCCCTTAGTCCCTTGTTCTTGTGGTCAAAGAGGTGTAGACTATCAATATCTTGTGTATTTTGGAGGAACTCCCATGGAATTTTCCGGACTGCAAAAGCTGGCGATGGTGGACTATCCGGGCAAGCTGGCCGCCACCGTGTTTACCGGCGGGTGCAACCTGCGCTGTCCCTTCTGCCATAACGCGGTGCTGGTGCTCCACCCGGACCAGGCCGAGCATCTGCGCGAAGCGGATGTACTGGACTTTCTCTCCCGCCGCCGGGGGCTCTTGGACGGTGTGGTCCTCTCGGGCGGCGAGCCGTTGCTCCGCGACGGCGCCGGGGATTTTCTGCGCCGGGTGCGGGAGCTGGGCTTTGCCGTGAAGCTGGACACCAACGGCTGCTTTCCCGGCCGGCTGGAGCAGCTCCTCCGGGACGACCTTCTGGACTATGTGGCTATGGACATCAAAAACAGTCCGGAAAAGTATCCGCAGACCGTGGGTGTCCCCGGCCTGGACCTGACCCCCATCCGGGAGAGCATCGCCCTTCTGCGCAATGCCGGGGTGGACTACGAGTTCCGCACCACCGTGGTGCGTCAGCTCCACACCGCCGACGATATCCTTGCCATCGGCCGCTGGCTTGAAGGCGCCCCCCGGTACTTTTTACAGAATTTCGTGGACTCCGGCGCTCTCATCTCCCAGGGCTTTTCCGGCTTCACCCCCGAAGAGCTCCACGGCTTCCAGGCCCTGGCCCAGCCCTTTTTCGGACAGGTGCAGCTGCGGGGCGTAGAGTGAGCCCTCGTTTGTGTACTGGCAAAACGCTGAAAAAGCGCACTATATATAGTGTTTTAATCTAATTGACTTCCATAGGTCTTGTGGTACAATAAAATTCGGAACCTTTGGGCGGTGCCGTGTGCCCGCCCTGTTGTATGCGCTGATGCCCATATGGATCCTATACCATTTATACTTTAGAGAAAGCGGGTCGAACCATGTATCAAGTTGTCAAACGGGACGGGAAGGTCACGGACTTCAATCTGTCCAAAATCAGCACCGCCATCACCAAGGCCTTCGAGGCCACCAACAAAGCCTATAACGCCGATATCATCGACCTGCTGGCTCTGAAGGTCACCGCCGATTATCAGGACAAGATCCACGACGGCCAGATCTCCGTGGAGGACATCCAGGACAGCGTGGAAAACATTCTCTCCAAGGCCGGCTATGCGGACGTTGCCAAGGCCTACATTCTCTACCGCAAGCAGCGGGAGAAGGTGCGCAACCTCAAATCCACCGTGCTGGACTACAAGGACCTGGTGGACAACTACCTGCAGATCAACGACTGGCGGGTGAAGGAGAACTCCACCGTCACCTACTCCGTGGGCGGACTGATCCTGTCCAACTCCGGCGCCATCACCGCCAACTACTGGCTCAGCGAGATCTACGACGAGGAGATCGCCAAGGCCCACAAGGACGGCGACCTGCATCTCCACGACCTCTCCATGCTCACCGGCTACTGTGCCGGCTGGAGCCTCAAGCAGCTGATCCAGCAGGGTCTGGGCATCCCCGGCAAAATCAACTCCACCCCCGCAAGCCACCTTTCCACCCTCTGCAACCAGATGGTGAACTTCCTGGGCATCATGCAGAACGAGTGGGCCGGCGCCC
>CAUWEK010000288.1:0-2899 GCA_963557435.1 uncultured Dysosmobacter sp. | reverse complement strand
CAATCATTTCAATTATATCACGGCGGCCCAGACTTGCCAACCGCTTCTTTCTCTTGAAGAAGCGGCGGATGTGTGCTATACTGTCAGCACGCAAAAATTTCGGATTGGAAAGTCCCGGAAAGAGGTGAGCCCCACGGAGAAAAAGGGGATCAAAATCGCGGCACAAAACCGCAAGGCCTTCCACGATTACTTCGTGGAGGACCGGTACGAGGCGGGGATCGAGCTGGCGGGGACGGAGGTCAAGTCCATCCGCGCCGGTACGCTGAACCTCAAGGATGCCTACTGCACCGTCAAGGACGGGGAGATGTTTGTTCACGGCATGCACATCTCTCCCTACGAAAAAGGCAACATCTTCAATAAGGACCCAATGCGCACCCGCCGCCTGCTCATGCACAAGCGGGAGATCCGCAAGCTTCACGCCCTGGTCAAGCAGGACGGCTATGCTCTGGTACCCCTCTCCGCTTACTTCAAGGATGCCCGGGTGAAGCTGGAGATCGGCCTTTGCAAGGGCAAGAAAAACTATGACAAGCGGGCGGCCACCGCGGCGCGGGACGCCAAGCGGGAGATCGACCGCACCATGAAAGAGAGGAATCGATGACCATGTCTGAAAACAACTATCCCATTGCCACCATTACCATGGACGACGGCCGCGTCATGACGGCGGAGCTGTACCCCGACAAGGCGCCCAACACCGTCAACAACTTCATCTCCCTGGCCAACAAGGGCTTTTACGACGGCCTGATCTTCCACCGGGTCATTCCCGGCTTCATGATCCAGGGCGGCTGCCCCAACGGCAACGGCATGGGCGGCCCCGGCTATGAGATCAACGGCGAGTTCTCCGCCAACGGCTTCAAGCAAAACGACCTCAAGCACACCCTGGGCGTGCTGTCCATGGCCCGCACCATGGCGCCCAACTCCGCCGGCAGCCAGTTCTTCATCATGGTGGCCCCCGCGCCCCATCTGGACGGGCAGTATGCCGCCTTCGGCCAGGTGACCGAGGGGACGGACGTGGCGGTGGACATCTCCCGGGTCCAGCGCAACATGATGAACGACAAGCCCAAAAAGGACGTGGTGATCCGCTCCATCCGGGTGGATACCAAGGGCGTGGAGTATCCCGCTCCCGAGACCCACTGACCGAGCGGAAATAAAAGGAGGGGCTGTATGCGGACTGCCATTATCACCGGTGCCTCCTCCGGCCTTGGGCGGGAGTTTGTCCGCCAGTTGGAGGATGTGTTCCCGGACGTGGAGTGCTACTGGCTCATTGCCCGCCGGCAGGACCGGCTGGCGGAGATGGCCGGACAGCTCTCCCACAAAAGTGTTGAGTGTTTGGCGCTGGATCTTTGTGATCCCATGAGCTTTGTGGCACTGCAGGAGAAGCTGGCGTCGGACCACCCGGAGGTGGAGGTGCTCATTAACAACGCCGGCTGTGGATATCTTGGCGAGGTGGGCCGGACGGAGACGTCCCTCCAGACCCGCATGGTGGATCTGAACCTGCGGGCCCTGACGGCCATCACCAGCTTATGCATCCCCTATATGGAAGCGGGGAGCAGGATCGTCAATGTCTCCTCCATCGCCTCTTTTTGCCCCACGCCCCGCATGACGGTGTATTCGGCCACCAAGGCCTACGTCAGCGCCTTTACGCTGGGGCTTTCCGAGGAGCTGAAGAAAAAGGGCATCACGGTCACGGCGGTGTGCCCCGGGCCCATGGCCACGGAGTTTCTGGACGTGGGACGCATTGCGGGCAATTCCAGGACCTTTGCCATGCTGCCCTACTGCGACCAGGTCCGGGTGGCGGGCGGCACACTGCGGGCCGCCAAGGCCGGCAGGACCATCTACACGCCCAGGCTTTTCTATAAAACGTACCGCGTGCTGGCCAAGGTAACACCGGCCAAGCTGATGATGAAGCTGACCAAAACATAAATTTCATGGAATTGTAACATACTTCCCCCGGGAAGTATGTTACAATTCCAAAAGAGTATTCCGCGCCATCCAGCCGCGCAGCAGGAGACGCCCATATGGGGGTGTACCGGTTTCGACGGGGGTATGGAGGCGGGATCAGCGGGCGGCGGCGCCTGACCGCCATAAAACGGGCAATTTATAAATTAAATAACAACAACACTGTTGCTGTTGCTGCCTAATTAAAGGCAGCCGTCCGACCCGGAAGGACCGCGAGCCGGGGAGGGCGTCGTTTAGCGGTAAATGTGCGTGCAGTAAGCTTTGCCTGCGCCACACATCATGAAGCTCACCTGACCTGATGGCGTGACGGTTTGCCATCTGGAAGGGGAACGGGGAGGAAGACTCCCGCAATAATCGTCTGCGCCCGGAGAAAATCCCGTTAAAGTGCTTTCGGACGGGGGTTCAACTCCCCCCACCTCCACCAAAGCCCGGAGCTTTGCATTTGCAAGGCTCCGGGCTTTTTCTTTTGTGCCGCAAGGGTTTGCGGTGATTCGCCTATAAACTTTGTGTGTTGGTTTTAAGACGTCGTGACCGTGCAAATTTCACTCTTTTTCACTTTTATTTTCACTTTTTCCCGGCGGGCACAGCAATTTGTCCAGTGCCGTATCCATGGCGGCATCGTAAGCGGCCTCCCGCTCCTTGATGGTGTGCTGGTAGACGGTCTTGAGCATATTGTTGGTGGCGTGGCCCATGCGCTTCATGGCGTATTTGTCCGGTAGCCCGGCCGCCAGCATCAGCGAGGCATTGAAGTGCCGCAGATCGTGAAAGCGATAGTGAGGCAGGCCGGCCTTGTCGCAGAGCCGGCAGAAACCGCTGTATACGGCCTTTCCGCTGAGGGTGGTGATATGATCCCCCTTTCGCGGCTGCGCGGCCAGAAGGGCCGCCACATGGGCAGGGAGATGTACTCGCCGGGTGCCGCTGGTGGTTTTGGTGCCCTTCTCCA
>CAUWEK010000287.1:0-2901 GCA_963557435.1 uncultured Dysosmobacter sp. | reverse complement strand
GGCACTCCTTGATGACATCGCACACCTGGCCGATGACTTCAAAATTCAAGCCGGTATGCTGATCACCGGCCAGAGCCTCGCCGCTGATTTTCAGCAGGACTCTCTTATAAATCGGTTTTCCCATATTCGATCCTCCATTTGGACGGAATTTCATACAGATGTATTTTAACGTATTTTCCCTTGTTTGCATAGGGGGTAGACAAGATTTTCCGAAAAATTCCCCGGCAGCAGGAAGCGGGAAGGGCCGGCCTGGAATCCCAGACCGACCCTTCCCTGCTTTTCCGATGTGTCGCGCTCATGCCTCCGGCACGGGCTTGCCCAGCCGCCGGTACATGGTGCGCTTCACCGCCCGGAGGATATTCTCATAGCCTGTGCAGCGGCAGAGGTGTCCGGAGAGCAGCTTGCGCAGCTCGTCGTCGGTGTACTCCTTCCCGCTTTCCAGGATCTCCTCCGCCGTAAGGATGAAGCCCGGCGTGCAGAAGCCGCACTGGATGGCCGCCTCCTCCACGAAGGCAAGCTGGATGTCGCTCAGCTCCCCGTTGGGGCCCAGCAGGCCCTCCAGGGTGCGGATGTTCTTGCCCTCAGCCCACACGGCCAGGTAAATGCAGGAGTTGAACGCCTCTCCGTCGATGAGGACGGTGCATGCGCCGCACTCCCCCACTTCGCAGCCCTTTTTCACGCTGGTCATGCGGAAATCATTGCGCAGCATGTCCGTCAGGCTGGCGCGCACATCCACCGTGCGCTCCACGTCTTTTCCGTTGAGATTGAAATGGATCGTCTGCATCTGTGCCATTACAGCGCACCTCCTGCCCGCTTGACCGCTTCCCGGAAGGCGCGCTTGGCGCACTCCACGGCGATATGCATCCGGAAATCCTTGGCGGCACGCCAGGAATCCCGGGGATGGATGTCTTCCTTTACTGCCTGGGCGAATTCCTCTGCCAAATCCGCTGTGAGCGGCTTTCCGGCGGCCAGGTCCTCCGCCGTTTTGGCCCGCAGAGGCACGGGACCTGCCACGCCGAAGGCCACCCGCGCCCGCTCCACGGTCCGCTTGTCGGCGGAGAGGCGCACGTTCACGGAAGTTCCCAGAGTGGCGATGTCCATGGCGTTGCGCATGGCGTACTTGATATAGAACCCATGGGTATCGGCATAGCTCTCCCTGGAGATCAGGATGCCGGTCTGGATCTCGCCGGGGCGGATGTCCACCTGTCCGGCGCGGATGTAGAAGTCCTGGATGGGGACATGGCGCACGCCCTCCGGACCGGTCAGCTCGATGACGGCGTCATAGGCAAAGAGCGTGGACGCGGAATCCGCGGAGGTCACGCCGTTACAGGTGTTGCCGCCGATGGTACCGATGTTGCGGATCTGGGGGCCGCCTACCTGATCCACCGCTTCGCCCAGCACCAGCATGTGCTGCTGGATCAGCGGGTCGCGGGTAATGTGGGAGAAGCTGGTGAGGCTGCCGATGCGCAGCGTGCCGTCGGCTTCCATGGAAACGCCCCGCAGTTCGTCCAATCCATAGATGGAGATCAGCTCGGCACCGGCCCGCTTCCCTTCCCGCATCTGCACCAGCACGTCGGAGCCGCCGGCAATGATCTGGGCCTGGGGATGCGCCACGCGGAGAGCCACGGCGTCCTGAACGGACTGTGCCTGGTAAAGTGCTTTCATATCATACATGGTAATCCCTCCTTAGTCCTCGATCAGCCCGGCCTCTTTGAACTTGCGGTAGAGGACGTGGGGCGTAATGGGGCAGCAGTCGATGGCCACGCCGGTGGCCTGGAAGATGGCGTTGCGGATGGCGGGGGCGCCGGAGCAGGCCGGCGGCTCGCCCAGGGCCTTGGTCCCATAGGGAGATGTGGGCTCGGGGTTCTCCACGAACTGCGCATGCAGATGGGGGTGATCCATAAACGTGGAGAGCTTGTAGTCCAGCAGGTTGTTGTTCAGGGGCTTGCCGGTCTTTTCATCGAACTTCAGCTCCTCGGAGAGACCATAGCCGATGGCCATGGACATGCCGCCGTGGACCTGGGCTTCTGCCAGGGCGGGGTTGATGAGGGTGCCGCAGTCGTGGACGTTGACCAGATTCAAAAGCTTCACCTTGCACAAGGGGATATCCACTTCCACCTCGGCAAAGGAGCAGCCGAAGGAATAGGCGTTGGACTTGATCTGGGCCGTGGTCTCAGCGGTGATGTGCTGACTGTCGGTCAGAGAGTACAGGCTCTCCGTGGCAAGTTCGCCCAGGGTCTTGAGCACCCGCCCGTCGCTCTTGCGGACGATCTTGCCGTCCACCAGGTCCAGGTTGCTCACCGGCATCCGGGTCTGATCGTGGGCCACCTGCAAGATCCGCTCCCGGAGCGCCATGGCGGTCTGCATGATGGAAAAGCCGCCGATGTAGGTCTGGCGGGAGGCATAGGCGCCGGTGCCGAAGGGCGTCACATCCGTATCCTGGGAGGATACCACATGCACGTCCTCCAGGGGTACGCCCACCGCGTCGGCCACCATCTGGCTGTACGCCGTGTCGCAGCCCTGGCCGATCTCCGTCTCGCCGGTCTGGAACTGGAGGGAGCCGTCCTGATTGAGCACCATGCGGCAGGAGGAGGACTCCAGAGAGATGGGCCACACGGCGGTGTTGTACCAGAACACCGCGAGGCCCACGCCCCGGCGCACGGGGCCGGTCTGGTTCTGGTATTCCTTGAATTTACGCAGGTAGTCGATGGCCTCCATGCCCTTGTCCATGCACTGGTTGAACGTATCGCTGTACAACTCGTTTTTGGAGAAGGCGTCCTGATAGCCAACGGGCATCAGATTCTTGCGGCGGAACTCCAGGGGCGTCATGCCGATGGCGGCGCAGATATCGTCGATGTGGCTCTCCCCCGCGAACATGGCCTGGGGGATGCCGTAGCCCCG
>CAUWEK010000286.1:0-2925 GCA_963557435.1 uncultured Dysosmobacter sp. | reverse complement strand
ACAACGACCACTCCGACGCCATGGGCGTGCGTGATGCCGGCTGGCTGATGCTGTTCGCCGAGACCAACCAGGAAGCTTACGATAACTACCTGCAGGCCATGCGCATCGCTGAGGCTGTCAGCCTGCCCATCATGATCTGCCAGGACGGCTTCATCACCTCTCACGCCATCGAGAACATCGAGCTGGTGGAGACTGAGAAGGTCAAGGAGTTCGTGGGCGAGTACAAGCCCCAGCACTTCCTGCTGAACAAGGATGAGCCCATGGCCGTCGGCGCTTACGCTACCCCCGTGTACTACATGGAGGCCAAGCGTCAGCAGGCCCAGGCCATGATCGACGCCAAGGACGTCATCAAGAAGGTCGGCGCCGAGTTCGGCGAGATGACCGGCCGTACTTATGGTCTGATCGAGAAGTACATGATGGACGACGCCGAGGTGGCCCTCATCATGATCGGCTCCTCCGCCGGTACTGCCAAGGAAGCCATCCAGGAGATGCGCGCCCAGGGCAAGAAGGTGGGCCTGATCAAGATCCGCTCCTTCCGTCCCTTCCCCGCCGAGGAGATCGCCGAGGCTCTGAAGAACGTGAAGGCCTTCGCTGCCATGGATAAGGACGACAGCTTCAACGCTCACTGCGGCCCCATCTACGCCGAAGTGGCTGCTGCTCTGTACTCCGCCGGCATCAGCGCCCCCAAGGGCATCAACTTCATCTACGGCCTGGGCGGCCGCGATGTGCGCGTGGAGAGCATCGAGCGCGTAGTTGCTGAGCTGGAGAAGGTCATTGCCACCGGCGAGGTGGGCGAGACCTATCGCTACCTGGATGTCCGGGAATAAGGAGGGAGACAAGTCATGAGCTACAATCTGAAAGAAAACATTATGAAGGAAGACCGTCTGGCTGGCGGTCACAGAATGTGCGCGGGCTGCGGCTCCCCCATCGCTGTTCGTACGGTGCTGCGCGCCCTGAACCCTGAGGATCACGCTGTTGTGTGCTCCGCTACCAGCTGCCTGGAGGTTTCCACCTTCATGTATCCTTACACCTCCTGGAAGGACAGCTTCATCCACAACGCCTTCGAGAACGCCGCTGCCACCATCTCCGGTGTTGAGACTGCTTACAACGCCATGAAGAAGCGCGGCAAGATCGACGAGACCTGGAAGTTCATCGCCTTCGGCGGTGACGGCGGTACCTACGATATCGGCTTCCAGTCCCTGTCCGGCGCCATGGAGCGCGGCCACGACATGGTCTATGTCTGCTACGATAACGAGGCTTACATGAACACTGGTATCCAGCGTTCTTCCTCCACGCCTCACTTCGCCGATACCACCACCACTCCCCAGGGCAAGGTGATCCCCGGCAAGATGCAGCAGAAGAAGAACCTGACCAAGATCATGGTCGCTCACGGTATCCCCTATGTTGCCCAGACCACCTTCATCGGCAACTTCAAGGATATCTCCGAGAAGGCCCACAAGGCCATCTACACCCCCGGCGCTGCCTTCCTGAACGTGATGGCTCCCTGCCCCCGCGGCTGGCGCTATCCCTCTGAGAAGATGATGGAAGTCACCAAGGCTGCCGTCGAGACCTGCGTGTGGCCTCTGTATGAGGTCATCGAGGGCAAGTATGTTCTCAGCTACAAGCCCAAGGAGAAGAAGCCCGTTGAGGAGTACCTGAAGATGCAGGGCCGTTTTGCCCACATGTTCAAGCCCGGCAACGAGTGGATGATCGAAGAGGTCCAGAAGGAAGTGGACCGCAACTGGGAGGAGCTGCTGAAGCTCTGCGAGATGTAATCTCGGCCGGTTGGTCATCAACGAATAAAAGAACCCCGGACGTCCACTCGGACGTCCGGGGTTTTTTGTTTCCTTTGAGATGAGAAGAAAGACCGGTGCGGGCGGGCACGCGGTTCAGGGTGCCCACAGGCACTGGGCAAGGTCCACGGTCCCGTCCAGACGGAAGATCACGCCCTCCGCCTCCAGCAGCGCACGCTGGGTGCCGGGAGCGAAGGTGTCAAAACACGCTTTGGTGCCGCCGAAGCGGTCCACCACCCGGTGGCAGGGGACGGACGGGTCCGTGCAGCCGGCCATGGCATAGCCCACCGTCCGGGCGCAGCGGGGCATCCCTGCAAGGCGTGCGATCTGTCCGTAAGTGGCCACCTTCCCCGGGGGAATCTGCCGCACAATAGTATAAAATCGGGCAAATACAGCGCCCATAACCGTCCCTCCCTGTGTGCCAACTCTTTCAGAATATTGTATCACGCCCCGGACTGTGGTACAATGCAGAAAAAGAACGGGAGGGAACTGCAATGGCCGTTTATACGGAAACCAAGACCTATCATACCAAGGCGCATATGGGCATGATCGATGTGACAGAGGACTTTCAGCACGCAGTGACGGAGGCCTGCCGGACCCACGGCATTTCCGCCGGCATTATCACGGGCTTTACTACCGGCGGCGTGGCGGGCCTGACGACGCTGGAGTTTGAGCCGGGCGTGGTGAACCACGACCTGAAGGCGGCTATGGACGTGTTTTCTCCGTACCTGGATGAAAAGGGCCGGGTGGTGCCCTACTGGCATCATGAGACATGGCACGATGACAATGGCTCGTCCCACATCAAGGCAGCGCTGCTGTCCCCGTTCATCACGGTGCCCTTTGTGAACGGGCGTATTACCGTGGGCCCCTGGCAGAACCTGACACTGGTGGAGTGCGACACCCGGGACCGGGTGCGGGACATCGTGTTCCAGGTGATGGGGGAGTAAAAGCGGAGCGGACGCCGGGGCCATTCCGGCGTCCGCTGCAAAATTTTAGGATAATTTTCAAATCCTGTTGACAACGCTGCAATGGTATGGTATCATACTACAAGTGTTCGGGCAGCGGACAGCTTTCATTATGGAGAGATGTCCGAGCGGTTGAAGGAACCGGTCTTGAAAACCGGCGACGCGCA
>CAUWEK010000285.1:0-2936 GCA_963557435.1 uncultured Dysosmobacter sp. | reverse complement strand
TCCGTTGAACTTTAAAGATATAAATCCTTTAATAACTATGACTTTTTTTAAATAAATATCCAGTCGTTTATCGCTGCAAACCAGGATTGACTAAGCTATCTCAAAGATGAGGCATTTGAATTTATAAAGAAAGCGGCTGAACGATTCCCTGAGGAAAACATAGTCCTCTCTTTCTCCGGTGGTAAAGACTCGACTGTTACTGCTGATTTGGCTGTCAAGGCTTTAAGCAATCCGAGCCTAGTGCATATTTTCGGAAACACCACCTTGGAATTCCCTATGACGATAGAATACGCAAACCGATTTAGAGAAGAACATCCACTTGCTATTTTCATGGTTGCTAAAAACGATGAACAAGTGTTTATGGATGTATGCGAGGATATTGGTCCTCCAGCGCGTATGATGCGTTGGTGTTGTTCCATGTTTAAAACTGGACCAATCACTCGTGTAATTAATAGCTTATATAGAAATCAGCAAATATTAACTTTCTACGGAATTAGGAAATCAGAATCTGTAAGTCGAAGCAAATATAACCGCATTGAAGATAGCTCCGATGCAGTGAAAATTCAGCAGCAAACTGTTGCATCCCCTATTTTCTTTTGGAAAGATATTGATATCTGGCTTTACATTTTAGCAGAAAACATAGATTTCAACGCTGCATATCGACTCGGCTATGATCGTGTTGGATGCTGGTGCTGTCCGAATAACAATCAACGAGCGCAATTCCTCTCTCGCATTTATATGAAAGAGCAGTCAAAGAAATGGAGAGAATTCCTTCTCCGCTTTGCAGTAAAGATAGGAAAACCTGATCCTGAAATTTATGTTGACACAGGAAAATGGAAAGCACGACAGGGCGGAAATGGTCTTGCTGCCGCCGGTGATGTTAAGCTTAAATTTACAAATTGCACTAGCGAGGAGCACGCAAAAATTTATCGCCTTGTCAGGCCATTTGATGAAGAACTAACCGGGATGTTTGTGCCATTTGGTCGAGTTGCTCCCGAGCTGGGCAGGAAACTCCTTAATGAGGTTTTAGTTCTTGATGTCCGGACCAATGTCCCGATCTTGTCTATACAACCATTTGGCCAGGATGGCTACGACTATGCAGTAAAAGTTAGAACCATGAACGTTGCAGATCACGATAATCTGCAGCGAATGGTTGGATATCAAATTCGAAAGTTCAATGCGTGTAGAAAATGTTTAAAATGCGAATCTATCTGCCGGGCGGGCGCAATCACAATAAGTAATGACGGTTACTATATTGACCCGGATAAGTGTGTCCATTGTAAACTGTGTATGTCTGCAAAGATTTTAGATGGTGGTTGCACAATGGACAAATATTTGCGAACAAAATAAAAAGTTGGAGGATTGACCATGGCAACGACGATGAAATTTCGTGCCCATGAAACATTTTTTATAAGAAAAGGTTGGCTTAGCAAAGGAATGAAATGCGTCAATGCCAGGAATGATGTATTTGTAGCAAAAGATGAAAATCCTATGGATGTTCTCGGCTTAGGCTCAAATATGGTCAAATCTCTTCGTTATTGGTTGCAGGCAGTTGGGTTAACTGAGGAACCACGTTCTGGACGTAGATTCCAAACGATTACTCCGTTTGGTCAAAGTGTATTCAATAATGACAGATACATTGAAGAATTAGGGACCCTTTATCTTTTGCAATACAAACTTGCTATCAATAAGGCAGAAGCAACATCATGGTATTTTTTCTTTAATGAATTTACTATGTCTGAGTTTTCAAGAGAAGATTTTGTCGAAGCTCTGCAGAAATATATTAGGATGTCCGGCGATGACAGTGTTGCAATCCGCTCATTAAATGATGACTTTGCCTGTATTATTAATACGTATTTACCCAGATATAAAACAAACCCCAGTAAAGTATCTCCAGAAAACAACATTGACTGCCCGTTTGGTGAACTTGGCCTTATCGATGTTTTAAACAAGAAAGCCAAAACATACAAAAAGAGCATTCCTGCAGCGAACACTTTGAATCCATGGGTTGCCTTAGCTGTAATCATGGCCCAAGCAGGCTCTCGACGAGAACTCGCGCTCAATGAGCTGCTCAACAGCCCTAAAAACATCGGAAGAGTTTTCAATCTTGATTCAATTACCATGCTTAATGTTTTATATGAGATTGAAAAGATTGGAGCTTTAAAAATCAATCGCACAGCTGGTTTGGATGTGATCAATCTCCTTACAGACTATACGTTCCAAGATTGTGTCGATAAATACTACGAATCTATCAATGAACAGAATCAGGAGAATTAACCTATGAGTGAGATGCTTTCTATTGCATCGGGATTTCAATACGCCATTAATATTGGATATGATCTATATAACGATGAGAAATTGCAAAACTTTATACCTACCCAAGCAGCGCTCGATTTGTTAGAGGATATCCTGCACAGCACTTCCCCGACATCTACTGAGCGGTCTCGTGTACTGATTGGCGCATATGGTAAAGGAAAATCTCATATTGTCCTTATGATTCTTTCCATGTTAATGAAGCGAGATCGTACTCTTTTTGTAAAGGTTATGGAGAAAGCTGCCGCAAACCCCAGCCTTATGCAAGCAATTGACAATTACTATGATGGCAACGACAAAATTCTTCCGGTGGTTATTACTGGAAGCAATACAAGCCTTCCTCAGGCTTTTTTAATTGCTCTGCAGCGTACACTTTCTGACAATAATATGCTTGACGTTATGCCAGAAACCAATTATAAAGCTGCCGTATCTGTTATTAATCGTTGGAAAGAAGAATTCCCTAAAACCTATACTCAGTTTGCACGCCTCATTGATGTGCCTGTATCTAGATTCACCAATGAACTCGAAAATTATAGCACCACTGCATACGAGACGTTTGAACGTGTGTTTCCCTCTCTAACCGCAGGCAGTACCTTTAATCCTTTTTTGGGGTTTGATGTTGT
>CAUWEK010000284.1:0-2945 GCA_963557435.1 uncultured Dysosmobacter sp. | reverse complement strand
AGCCCAAGATCGCCAACTACCACTTCACCACCCTCTATCCCAACCTGGGCGTGGTGTGGGTGGACGAGGGCGTCAGCTTCGTTATGGCCGACATCCCCGGCATCATCGAGGGCGCCAGCGAGGGCGCGGGCTTGGGCCACGATTTCCTGCGCCACGTGGACCGCTGCCGCCTTTTGGTCCATGTGGTGGACGTGTCCGGCAGCGAGGGCCGGGACCCGGTGGCCGACTTTGACGCCATCAACGAAGAGCTCGCCCAATACAGCCCCGAGCTTGCCACCCGTCCCCAGATCGTGTGCGCCAATAAGGTGGACATCCTGGAGCCGGAAAGCGACAATCTGGAGCGGCTGCGCGCCCACGTGGAGGCAAAGGGCTATACCCTGCTGGAGCTCTCCGCCGCCGCCCATCAGGGCACCCGGGAGCTGGTGGGCAAGATCGCCGAGCGGCTTTCTACGCTCCCCCCGGTCACCGTCTACGAGCCGGAGTATGTGAAGCGTCCGCCGGTGGTGGATACCTCCGCACCCCTGGACATCCAGCGCGCCGACGACGGCACCTGGATCGTGGAGGGCCCCTGGCTGCAGCGGCTCATGGGCAACGTCAACTTCTCCGACTACGAAAGCCGCATGTGGTTCGACAAGGCCCTGCGGGAGTCCGGCCTGTTCCAGCGTCTGGAGGAGATGGGCATCCAGGACGGCGACACCGTGTCCATGTACGACTTTGAATTTGAATATCAGCGCTGAAAAAAGCGGCCGGTTTCCCGGCCGCTTTTTCCTTTTCAGATCTCCACTCTGGGCACCGGCTTGAGTACGCCCGTATGGGGCCCTGACGCAAACCAGGCGGCGATCTCCTCCAGCGCCTCGGGCCGCACACAGCTGCCCCCGTGGGTGAACAGCGCCGCCATCTCCCGCTCCTCCGGTGTGGCGGCATCCCCCTTTTCGGCGATCTTCCGGGTGACGGACGCCCCCATCTTCTTCATGAGCAGACGGCTGAAAAAGCCCAGCTTTTCCGGGGCGTATCCCCCTTGCAGATAGAAGATGCGGGCGCCGCCGTCACTGGTGCCGCCGTTGATCTTCGCCTCCGTCCAAAGGTCGCCGTTGCCGCTGGGAGACACGCCCACGATGGCCGCGCCCCGGATGGTATAGCGGTCCATGGCCCGCTCCAGGCCCTTGACGGAGCCGGCCATCAGCCAGCCCATATAAAAAACCTCGCTGTCCCGGGGCAGCTTCCCTGCCGCCTCCTTGAGCTCATAGGCCGGTACGCCGGTCCTTTCCGCAAGCATCTGGGCGTACTGGCGGGTAAATCCCGTCTGGGAGGTATAAACAATGGCTTTCATTGGTGTTTCTCCTTCTTTTTCGCACTGCGCTTCTTTTCCCCCTCCTGCTGCCAGTCCTCCAGCGCCGCCTGGGCGTTGGTGCGCAGCAGCAGTCCGACGGCGTAAAACAGCGCGTCCCTGGTATCCTTATCCATGTCCTTCATGGCCCGGATCATGGCTCCCGCCGACTTGAGCCGGTCTTCCTTCAGGTCCGTCAGCGTCTGGGCGCCGGAGGCGGTGAGCACGGAAAAAAGGCCCTCCACAAACCGCTCCCGCTGCTCCACGGGCATTTGGCGCACCCAGCTGTGCAGCGCTTTGTCGTAAAGGCGGCTTTGCCGGTCCACGCTGCCCAGGCGCACGAAGTGGTCTCCCAGCACCTCCCAGGAAAAGCCGTCATGCTGCCAAAGTCCCCGCTGGCTGCTCTCCACCACCTCATAGTCCTCCTCGTGCTCCAGCAGCATCCCCACCACGGAGGAGGCGGGCACGATGGACACGATCCGGTCCGCCACGCGCCGGTGGGCCGGCAGCTCTGTCAGGTCGTGGTGGAAGCCGGGGCCGTCGTTGGACCAGACCCGCTCGATGCGCCGCTGGACGGCGGCCGTGCAGAAAACGGCGGCATACACCGCCAGGTTGCCGCCCTTGGAGTGTCCCCCCAGGCGCAGCTTCCGGCGTGGCAGCTGCTTTGCCGCCTGCCGGGCATACTGCACCGCCATAGCCTGAGCCGGGACCTGGGGCATACAAGCCATGTGGAGGTCTTCTTTCCAACCGGCCAGGGTATCATCCGTGCCCCGGAAGGCCAGGTACAGCCGCCCGTCTCCCGTGTCCACCGTCAAGGCCGCGAACTGCTCCGCCTGCTCGTTATCCAGCCAGTCGGCAAAGCAGTGCAGCTCCATATCCCGGAACCGGGCACACGCGGCCATTTTCTCCAGCATCAGAGGGATGTCCGACGGCACCAGCACGCCCATGTCGATACTCTCCGCCTGGCCATAGCGCCGGAAAAACGCCTCCGCCGCCTGATGCAGCGGCACGCCGCCCTTTTCCCCCGGCGGCGGCACAATGCCGCCGAAATCCAAAAAGGAAAGCTCCGACAAGATCAGATTGTCCACCTCGTTGAAGGGAGCCTGCGCCAGCGTCAGGTCTCCCCGCCAGTCCAGATAATCCAGAAGATTTGCCATATGCGCCTCCTTGTCTGATGGCTCTATTATATGCCACAAGCCGGTCCCGCACAAGAGGTCTATCCGCCCCGCCGCCGTCATAGAGTGTGCTATCTGATTCTATACGACTGAAGAGGTGGACAATGATGACAAGCGAATGCTGCAACGACATTGTGCTGGAGGGACAGGTCCAAACAGCGCCGGAGCCCTCTCACGAAAACCACGGCGTGCGTTTTTTCCGCTTTTTTCTGGAGGTGCCCCGTCTGTCCGGGCACGCGGACACGCTGCCGGTGCTGATCCCGGAGCCGCTGACAGCGCAGGTATGCCAGGGAGAAACGCTGCGGGTGCGGGGCCAGCTGCGCTCGTTCAACAACCGCAGCGGCGTGGGCAGCCGCCTGGTGCTGACCGTCTACGGGCAGGAGGTGCTCCCTCCCTGCGGTGAGGCTGCCAACCGCATATCGCTTACCGGGAGCCTTTGCAAG
>CAUWEK010000283.1:0-2991 GCA_963557435.1 uncultured Dysosmobacter sp. | reverse complement strand
AAGCAGGCACCAGAGGTTTCATCGGTGTGCCCTTCAGAGGATTTTTAGGCCCTCCTTAGGAAACGGCAGATCTGACTAGAATACTGCGCCGCCGCTTAGCACCTCTTAGTATAGCACGGGAACAATAAATATACAATATTCATTGCATATGCAAAATGTGAATTTTTCTTGTCTGTACCACCCCGTCTCATGCCAAAAAGCCAAACGAAAAGGGGCTTCCCTGACCCTCCCGCAACGCCGCTTCGGGTGCTTTATCGCCCCAGCTTCAAATAGATCTCCCTGGCGCGGGCCGCCTGGCGGATGTGACTGTCCACCGTCCGGCAGCAGCCGCCCACCGCCGCGGCCCCCGCACGCATCCAACGGCGGGCATAGTCCCCGAAATCGGGGCCGCCTGGCGTTCCGTGCCAGGTCTTGGTGACCGGGTCGTAGGTCTCCCCGCTGTTGGGATACACCACCACCGGCAAGCCGCAGCAGCCGTGCAGATGCGTCACAAGGGATTCCACGAACTGCGGCGGCGTGCAGTTCACACCGATCATCCGCAGGTGGGGATGCCCCTCCGCCAATGCCCGGGCGCAGTCCTCCACGTGGTCCCCCTCGCAGATATGTCCCCCGTCCCGGCAGGAAAAGCTCACATAGTAGTCCGCGCCCAGCTCCTCGGCAAGGTCGGCGGCAATGCGTGCCTCATGCAGCGAGGGCATAGTCTCCAGAGCCAGCAGGTCCGCGCCCGCCTCCCACAAGATCTCCATCCGGCGGCGGTGGAAGTCCCGGAGCGTCTGGTCGCTGACACCGTAATTGCCCCGGTACTCGGAACCGTCAGCAAGGTAGGCGCCGTAGGGGCCCACGCTGCCCAGACACAGCGGCATGGGCCGTCCGCTGCTGCGGCCCTCCTCTTCCCACCACGCGCGGCGCTCCTCCAGGAAGAGCTCCACGGAGCGGGCGATCAGGTCCTCCGCCTCCCGCAGGCTGTACCCCCGTTCCGTGAGGCCGGGGATGGTGGCCTGATAGCTGTCGGTGATCCCGGCGTCGGCACCGGCGCGGAAATAGTCCAGATGGACCTTCCGCACCAGCTCCGGCCGCTCCGCCAGAGCCCGGGCCGTCCAGAGGGGATCGTTCAGATCGCAGCCCATGGCCTCCAAAGGCGTAGACATGGACCCGTCCAGCAGCAAAATCTTTTGCTGCGCCAGCACCTCATCCAATGTGATCCGCACGGCTCACGCCTCCTTTTCTGCGTCCGGAGCCTGCCCATAGACCACCGGCTCCGGGTTTTCTCCCCGCTCCTGGGCCGGCACAAAGCGATCCCAGAAGTCGTGGAACAAGCGGAAGATCTCCTTTTGCTTGCTGTAAATGAACAGCAGCGTGATGATGACATAAATGGCGGAGAGCAGGTCCGTCATGGCCCACAGAGTATCCGCCTCGATGTTGTAGAACAGCACGCAGGGCAGCATGTAGTATACCATATACACCCAAGTGGCCCGGCGGTTGGCCTTGGTGTCGCCAAAGGCGTAGTTGACGGACTTTTCGCAGCTGTAATACATACCGATAATGGTAGTCCAGGCAAAGATGGTGATGGCGATGGCCATGAACCAGCCGCCGAAGGGCCCGAACGCCACCTTGAAGGCCACGGTGGTCAGCTGGGCGCTGTCCACATCCGGGTAGTCGATGTAGGCGTTGGTGAGAATCAGGGAAAGTGCCGTAACGGAGCAAACCACGATGGTATCCAGGAACACTTCGCCCCAGCCCCAGGACGCCTGACGAACCGGGTGATCCGTCTTGGCGGAGGCGTGGGCAATGATGCCGTAGCCGGTGCCCGCGTCATTGGAATAAAGGCCGCGGGCGATGCCGTAGCGGATGGCGTCCCGCACGGTGGCGCCTGCAAAGCCGCCTACGCCTGCCATGGGAGTAAAAGCGCTCTTGAAGATCAGGGCAATGGCGGAGGGCACCTGGGGCAGGTTCATCAGCAAGATCCCAAGGCCGCCCAGAATATAGAGCAGCGCCATGAAGGGCACCACACGCTCCATGATGGCAGAGATCCGCTTGAGGCCGCCGGCGATGGTCAAAAAGCAGGTCAGGCCCAGCACGATGACCGAGATAGTGGGGTCGATGCCGAAGCCCTCCTCCAGCGCGCCGGTCACAGACTCCGTCTGCACGCAGCAGGTCCACGGGCCCAGCACGAAGCAGGCCACCGCCAGCACCACGGCGCCCTTCTTCCATCCCAAGGCATTGCGCATGACGAAGGAGCGGTCGCACATGTACTCATCCATGGACTGGCTGTACTTGACCCGATACCGCTGGCCCAGGATGATCTCACAGGCCTTGGTGGACATGCCCAGAAGGCCCGATACCCACATCCAGAACACGGCACCGGGACCGCCGGAGACGATGGCCGTGGCCACGCCGCCGATATTGCCCACGCCGATGGTATTGGCCATGGCCGTACAGGCGGCGGCAAAGCCGGAGACTGTACCCGCGCCCTCTCCCTTGCGGAACATCTTTCCGAAGGTATTTTTGAAGTTGAAGCCTACCTTTCGGAAATTATAACGAAACCCAAAGCGGATACCCAGATAGAGTCCGGTCCCCACCAGGGCCACCGTCATGGGCGTTCCCCACAAAAAGTCGGAGATGGCGGTGATAATTTGCAGCAACATGTACATTCCTCCCTCAATGTTGTGACCCTTTCACACACTAAATTGCCGTATTATAGCATCGGACCTCTGATATCGTCAATACGTTTGGGCCCAATCTCTTCCGGTAAACTTCACAAAAAAACAAGGAGATCCCGCAGGATCTCCTTGTTCATATACACGCTTTGCTTACCGGTCCCGGACCGCCAGAGAGTCCGCCAGAGCGGCGAGGAAGCCCTCCGCATCCATGCCGGCCACCGCTTCCTTGGCAGCCTGGGTACACCGCTCCACTGCCTTTTCACAGCCTTCGACGCCCAGGAGGTCCACAAAGGTGACCTTTCCCTCCTCCTGATCGGAGCCGATGGGCTTT
>CAUWEK010000282.1:0-2995 GCA_963557435.1 uncultured Dysosmobacter sp. | reverse complement strand
CGCCGAGGCCGGTGTGGACGTGGTGGACTGCGCCATCAGCTCCATGGCGTCGCTGACCAGCCAGCCCTCCCTCAACGCCGTGGTGGCGGCTCTCCAAGGCACCGAGCGGGATACGGGTCTGGATCTTGAGCGGCTCCAGAGCCTGAGCGACTACTGGGAGGACGTGCGCAAGCGCTACGACTCCTTTGAAGGCGGCATCAAGTGCCCCTCCACCGATATCTACCGCTATGAGATCCCCGGCGGCCAGTACACCAACCTCAAGCCCCAGGTGGAGTCCCTGGGCCTGGGCAGCCGCTTCACGGAGGTGAAGGAGAACTACCGCAAGGTCAACGAGATGCTGGGCGACATCATCAAGGTGACGCCTTCTTCCAAGATGGTGGGCGACCTGGCCATCTTCATGACCCAGAACGACCTGACCCCCGAGACCATTGTGGAAAAGGGCGAGAACCTGGCTTTCCCGGACAGCGCCGTCAGCTACTTCTCCGGCATGATGGGCCAGCCCGCCGGCGGCTTCCCCAAGGATCTGCAGAAGGTGGTCCTCAAGGGCAAGGAGCCTATCACCTGCCGTCCCGGCGAGCTGCTGCCGCCTGTGGATTTTGAGGCCAAGAAGCGGGAGATGGCGTCCTTCGACCCCGATCCCACCTGGCGGGCCGTGCTCAGCTACTGCCTGTATCCCAAGGTAGTGGAGGAGTATGTGAAAAACCGCAAGGAGTACGGCTATATCATGCGCCTGGGCAGCCATGTGTTCTTCCACGGCCTGGCAGTGGGCGAGACCAACAAGGTGGACATCGCCGACGGCAAGACCCTGGTCATCAAGTACCTGGGCCTGGGCGAAGTGGACAGCGAGGGCATGCGCACCGTCAGCTTCGAGCTCAACGGCATCCGCCGGGACGTGCAGGTGCCCGACGAGGCGGCACAGAAGAACATCGTCAAGGTCCCCATGGCCGACCCCGAGGACAAGAGCCAGGTGGGCTCTTCCATCCCCGGCGCGGTCAGCAAGATCGCCGTCAAGCCCGGCGACACGGTGGAGAAGAACCAGACCCTGGTGACCATCGAGGCCATGAAGATGGAGACCGCCATCACTGCCCGCATGAGCGGCACGGTGGACAGCGTCTGCATCAAGGAAGGCGATACGGTCAAGGGCGGACAGCTCCTGATCACTTTGAAGTGATTTTCACGCAAAACCCCCCGGCATCAGCCGGGGGGTTCTTTGTATAAAATACACAATAAAATATGGCGTTTGACCGCAAAATCGGTCGGTTTATAGAAAGACAAAACGGAGGTAAAATGGAAAACTGCAAGATAAAGAAAAATAACTTGCAAAAAAATCCAAAAAGACTGAAATAGGCCTTGAAAAATGAAGGCTGATGCGGTATGATATGCACCATGAACATAGCACCCGAAACCAAAAAGGAAAGAGGAATGTACCATGAAGAAGATTCTGTCTTTGCTGATGGCCGCCATGATGATGGCTTCCGTGCTTGCTGGCTGCGGTTCCACGGAGGAAACTCCCGCTGAGTCCGCGTCCGAGGGCGAGACCCCTGTGGAGAGCACCGGCGAGGCCACCGGCTCCGGCGTGGAGCTGAAGTTCTCCACCGGCGGCGAGCAGGGCACCTATTACGGCTTCGGCAACGTGCTGGCCCAGGCCATCACCTCCGCCGGCACCGGCACCAAGGTCACTGCCGTCACCAGCAACGGCTCTCAGGACAACATCGAGCAGATGGAGATGAACACCCGTCAGCTGGGCTTCGTCCAGTCCGACGTGATGAGCTACGCCTATGAGGGCACCAACCTCTTTGAGGGCATGCCCATCACCGGCTTCTCCACCGTGGCCGCCCTGTACATGGAGCAGGTGCAGATCGTTACCTGCGATCCCGAGATCAAGACCGTGGCCGACCTGAAGGGCAAGACCGTGTCCATCGGCGCCGCCGGTTCCGGCGTGTTCTACAACGCTGTGGACATCCTCAGCGCCTATGACCTGGACTATGAGACCGACATCAAGGCCCAGTATCAGGACTTCGGCGACAGCGCCGACGCTCTGCAGGACGGCAAGATCGACGCCGCTTTCGTGGTGGCCGGTGCTCCCACCGTGGCTATCACCACGCTGGCTACCTCCAAGGATACCTACCTGGTGAGCCTGGACGATGAGCACATCGCCAAGCTCCAGGAGACCTCTCCCTACTACTCCAAGTACGTGATCCCCGCCGACACCTATGAGGGCGTGCCCGAGGCCACCACCGTGGCAGTCAGCGCCGTGATCATCGCCCGGGACGACGTCTCCGACGCCGATGTGTACAACATCGTCTCCACCATCTTCGAGAACAAGGATTCCCTGGCCCACGACAAGGCCAAGGAGCTGGATCTGGAGTTTGCTGCCGGCGTGACCAACGTTCCCTATCATCCCGGCGCTGCCCAGTACTTCGCTGAAAAGGGCATCGAGGTGCCCACCAAGTAAGTCCGGCACCAAAACTGAAAAGCCATGACGGAACTACGGCGGATCACTCCGCCGTAGTTCCTTGGTATCATGGACTGTTCAGAATGTGTAAAAAACCTGTAATCAACCTGTGTGAGGGGGAACCCAATGGGACTGTTCAAGAAAAAGAACACGGAGCAGGACGTGCTGGCGCAGACTGAGCACGACGCTTCCGTGGGAACGGCCGCGGATGTAGAAGCGGTCATGAAAAAATACGACCGGGAGTCCAACACCCGGACGTGGGAGGGGACGCCCAAGCTGCTCATCCGCATCCTGATGGCAGCTTTTGCCGCCTACTCCATCGTGGATACGGTGTTTCTCACCGTGCTGCCCCAGCGGCGGCTGCCCATCTTCATGGGCATGATCCTGCTGATCGGCTTTTTGACCTTCCCGGCCAAAAAGGGCGACAGCCGGGTCAACCACATGCCCTGGTATGACGTGCTGCTTTTGATCGCAGGCCCCGGCGCCTATTTCTTCTATGCCATCAACGCAGAAAAGGTCATCCAGATGTCCGCCCGTGTC
>CAUWEK010000281.1:0-3094 GCA_963557435.1 uncultured Dysosmobacter sp. | reverse complement strand
AGAGGGCGTCGGGCTTGCGGTTTTCAAAGCCCTTGAGGCTGATGATCTCCAGCATCTCCATGACCCGCTCGTGGATCTCCTTTTCCGGGATCTTCACCTTTTTCTTCCCGGAGGGATCGGCAGGGTCGGCCCGGCGCTGCATGCGCAGGCCGAAGGCAATATTTTCAAAGACGTTCAGATGGGGAAACAGGGCATACTTCTGGAATACCGTGTTGATCTGGCGCCGATAGGGCGGAACGTCATTAATCCTCACACCGTCGAACAGCACGTCTCCCGACGTAGGTGTCGCGAAACCGCCGATGATCCGCAGCGTGGTGGTCTTACCGCACCCGCTGGGTCCGAGCAATGTGAGGAATTCTTTGTCGTTGATATAAAGATTGATGTTGTTGAGAACCGGCTCGTCGTCGTACGCCATGCAAAGATCACGCAGGCGAATCAACTCTTTGGACATATATCCTCCCCCATTTCATCATAAAAAATTGAATTTAAAATGAAACGCCTCTTTTCTCTGTTGAGGGGGAACCTTTCTCGTCGAAATTCAGCAATTATGAATGATATCGGAAGCGTCCCGAAATGTCAAGAGATTGGGGGAAAATCCACCGTTAAATATGGGGAAAATATTTCTCCCGGAAGGGAATCTCCGCCACGGTGAACGTCTTGCCCCGCAGATAGCTCAAAATCCCCGCGTCCGTGGGCAGGGAGAAAGAGAGCTTGTAGGAGTAGAGGGCCTGGCGGGTCTCGCCGTAGCGGCGGTTCACCTCGCCCCGGCCGTACTTGCCGTCTCCCAGCAGCGGACAGCCCAGGTGCGCCATGGACACGCGGATCTGGTGGGTCCGGCCGGTGAGCAGGCGGCACTCCACCAAGGAGAGGGGCCCCCGGGTCTCCAGGGTCTTATAGAGAGTGACAGCGGTCTTGCCCCCGGGGACCGGCCGGGAATGGAAGTAGACCTGCTTTTTCACCTCGTCCTTAAATAGAAAGCCCTCCACCTTTCCGGCGGCGGGGTTGGGGCGGCCCACGGTGATGCACAGATAGGACTTTTCCAGCTCGTGGTCCCGGATCTTCTCATTGAGGATGCGCAGCGTCTCGGCGTTTTTGGCGGCGATGACGATGCCGCCGGTGTTGCGGTCGATCCGGTTGCAAAGGGCGGGGGCAAAGGCATTTTCCCACTTGGGATTCCACTCCCGCTTTTGATAAAGGTAGGCCTGGATGTGGTTGATGAGGGTGTTGACCTTCTCCGTCTCATCGGCGTGGACCACCAGGCCGGGCCGCTTGTTCACCAGCAGCAGGTTCTCGTCTTCGTAGACGATGTCCAGCTGGGGGGAGAAAAGAGTGAGGAACATGTTTTCCTCAGAGGGCTTGTCAAAAAACTCATCATTGATATATAATTGAAGGACATCGCCGGCTGTGAGCCGCGTGTCCCGCTTGGAGCCCTTGCCGTTGACCTTGATCCGCTTGAGGCGGATGTACTTTTGCAGCAGGGCGGGGGGCAGCAGCGGCAGGTTCTTGGCCACAAAGCGGTCCAGCCGCTGGCCGGCGTCGTTTTTTCCGATGGTGAATTCCCGCATGATATCCTCCCGTTGGAAAGTTTCACCTTATCATACCCGTTTGCGCCCGGGTTGTAAAGCGATGGGCGCAAGAATTTTCTGGAAAGAGAGCGAATGAGACCATGAGCCAGCAAAAGCGAGATAAAAAGCAGACCGGCCGGGTGAACTATATCTGGGTGCTGGGCGGCGGATACCTTATCTATACGGCCATCCAGCTGTTCAGAAATCTCCCTGAGGCGCCCCAGCCGACGGTGAATATCATCGGCGGCACGGTGTTCACCGTAGCAGGCGCATGGATGCTGTGGCGGGAGTGGAAGGCCTACCGCTACGGTGTGGAGCATATGGATGACCCGGACAGCTGGTCGGACGAGCCGGAGCAGACGGAAAAGGCCGAGGAAATCGCTGAGGAAGAAGAGGAGGGACGGACGTGAACGTGGAGGCGCTGTGCGCTGCCGTGCGGGAGGCGGACCAGTGGATCCCCCGCTTTACCCGCCGGGACTACCCGGATGCGTTCCGGGCGTATATGGAGCAGTACGGCCCCCTGTATGCCCAGGCCGTGCGGGATACGGACGGGGATGAGGAAAAGCTCCGCGCCCTTTCCGGCGCCCTGGTGGACGCCCTGGCGGCGGGATGGAAGCGGCAGCGCTTCTGGAACCGGGGCGCGGTGCGGGTGAGCGAGAAGCAGATGATGGTCAATTACCTCTCTCCCATGCTGCTGGAGCTGCCTGATCCCCTGTGCGGGCGTCTTGCGGGCATGCTGCGCCAGGAGTGGGAGGACCGCTGGCCGTCCGACGCCTATCATATCACCACCTATGAGGTGATCCGCAGCGGGTTCCGCTTTGCCATCATGGGCATCGACCTGGAACGAAAGCACCTGGATCCGGAAAAGGACAAGCGGTAAAAGAAATCCGGAAGAAATTGAAAAAACTGTTTGACAACGGGTGGTCCATCTATTATAATACTACTCGTGTCATTGCGAGGTAGCTTATGCTTTTAGACGTAAAACCGATTTTGCGCGACCCTGGTACGCGCCTGCCGTTCCGGTTTACCATGGATCTTTCCGATCTGGAGTTTTCCGGTCGGCATCCCGTCAGCCAGCCGGTGACGGTGGAGGGCGAGGCGTACAGCAGCGCCGATGTGCTGCATCTGGAGCTGACGGCCCGCACCACGCTGGACGCGGTGTGTGACCGCTGCGGAAAGGCATTTTCCCAGGATAAGGAAGTGCCGTACAGCTGTATGCTGGCCCAGGAGCTTCAGGACGAGGACAACGACGAGATCGTGCTGCTGGAGCAGGACAAGGTGGATGTGGGTGAACTGGCTCGCACCGCGTTCATTCTCGGAATGGACACCAAAACTCTGTGTTCGGAAGATTGCAAAGGACTGTGCCCCAGGTGCGGCGCTGATCTGAACCTCGGCCCCTGCTCCTGCAAAAAGGAGCAAGACCCGCGGCTGGCAGTCCTGGCAAAGCTTTTGGAGAACAAATAAAGGATAAAATAAGGTCGGGCTTGACCTCCCGCGCCTTTGAAAGATCAAGGAGGTGTCACAATGGC
>CAUWEK010000280.1:0-3095 GCA_963557435.1 uncultured Dysosmobacter sp. | reverse complement strand
CCGAGGAGGTCATCCTCTGGTGCAGCTGGGAGTTCAAGTTCATCGAGCTGGACGACGCCTACGCCACCGGATCTTCCATCATGCCCCAGAAGAAAAACCCGGACGTTGCCGAACTGGTGCGTGGCAAGACGGGCCGGGTGTACGGCGACCTCATGGGCCTCCTGACGGTGATGAAGGGACTGCCCCTTGCATACAACAAGGATATGCAGGAGGACAAGGAGCCGGTATTCGACGCCGTGGACACGGTGGAGATGTGCCTGCCGGTATTCGCCGCCATGCTGGACACCATGACCGTCCGCACGGACAACATGCGCGCCGCGGCGGGAAAGGGCTTCATCAACGCCACGGACTGTGCCGATTACCTGACCAAAAAAGGCATGCCTTTCCGGGATGCCTATACCGTTACCGGCCATCTGGTGGCCCTTTGCACCGCCCAGGGCAAGACGCTGGAGGAGCTGACGCTGCCGGAGCTGAAAGCTGCCTCCGACCTTTTTGAAGAGGACGTCTATGAGGCGCTGAAGCTGGAAAACTGCATGGCCCTGCGCTCCAGCTTCGGCGGTCCCGCCGTAGCGGAGACTACCCGGCAGATCAAAGCGCTGGAAGCGTTTGTGGCCAGCTGCAAGTGAGGAGGACGCCATGAAACCCATTGTCTATATCGACGGCAAGGACGGCACCACCGGATTGCAGATCTACGACCGGCTCAGCGTCCGGGACGACATCGAGCTGCTGCTCATCGACGAGGAAAAGCGCAAGGACCCGCAAGCGCGGAAGGCGTGCATCAACCAGGCGGATATCGTGTTTTTGTGTCTGCCGGACGCGGCGGCCCGGGAGGCGGCGGCCATGGTGGAAAATCCCGCTACCCGCGTCATCGACGCCTCCACCGCCCACCGCACGGCCCCAGGCTGGGTGTACGGCTTCCCGGAGCTCAGGGCGGGCCAGCGAGAGGCCATCGCGGCGGCCCGCTGGGTGGCCAATCCCGGCTGCCACGCCACCGGTTTTATCAGCGTGGTGTATCCCCTGGTCGCGGCGGGCGTCCTGCCCGCCCACGCGGACCTCACCTGCTTTTCCCTCACCGGCTACTCCGGCGGCGGAAAGAAGATGATCGCCCAGTATGAGGCGGCGGACCGGGGCGCGGAGCTCTCCAGCCCCTGCCCCTACGGCCTGGGCCAGGGCCACAAGCACCTGCCGGAGATGCAGACTATCTGCGGCCTTGCAAAGCCGCCGGTGTTCGTCCCGGTGGTGGATGATTACTACAAGGGCATGGCCACCACGGTGATGCTCCATATGAGCCAGCTCAACGGCGTTTCCTCCCTGCAGCAGGTGCAGGAGATCTACCAGGCTCACTATGCCGGACAGAAGCTGGTGCAGGCGGCGCCGGACACGGACACCGCCAAGCTCTACGCCAATGCCAAAGCCGGCAGCAACAGCATTTCCATCGTGACAGCGGGCAACGACGGCCAGTTTACCGTCACGGCTCTGTTCGATAACCTGGGCAAGGGTGCCTCCGGTGCCGCTGTCCAGAACATGAATCTGATGCTGGGCCTGGAGGAGACCACGGGCTTGATTTGAACCCGGCACTCTGCGCCGGAGGCACCGGGGAGGGATTGGATGTCCCCGCCCTCGCCCCTGCCGGGGCAACCGGGCGGGATGACGATTCCGGCGCCGCTGTCCAGAACAGAAGTCTGATGCTGGGCCTGGAGGAGACCACGGGCTTGATTTGAACCCGGCGAACGGACCGGGCGGAACATAAAAGGAGGAACTCCGAATGAAATTTGTGGAAAACGGCGTGTGCGCCCCCCAGGGCTTTCAGGCCTCCGGTATCCATGTGGGCGTCAAGACCCACGCCACGTGGAAAAAGGATGTGGCGCTGATCGTCTCGGACGTGGAGTGCGCCGCGGCCGGTATCTTTACAAAAAATGTGGTGAAGGCGGCCCCCATCCTGGTGGACCTGGCCCACCTTGCCGACGGCAAGGCCCGGGCCATCCTGGCCAACAGCGGCAACGCCAACGCCTGCGCCCCTCAGGGAGAGGAGAACGCGGCGCGTATGTGCGCGGCGGCGGCCCAGGCCATCGGCTGCGACGCCGGAGACGTGCTGGTGTCCTCCACCGGCGTCATCGGCCAGACGCTGAACATCTCCGTCATTGAAGAGGGCGTCCCGGCGCTGTACGCGGCGCTGGAAGCCTCCGCCGCGGCCAGCGACGCCGCGGCCCACGCCATCATGACCACGGACACGGTGAAAAAAGAGGCGGCGGTGGAGACGGTCATCGGCGGCAAGACCTGCCGCATCGGCGGCATCGCCAAGGGCAGCGGCATGATCCACCCCAACATGGGCACCATGCTCTGCTTCCTCACCACCGACTGCGCCATTGCCGCGCCCATGCTGAAAAAGGCCCTGCTGGCAACGGCCAATAGGAGCTTCAACCGCATCAGCGTGGACGGCGACACCTCCACCAACGACTCGTGCATGATCCTGGCCAACGGTCTGGCCGGCAACGCTCCCATCACCGATGAGGGCGCGGACTACCAGGCATTTTTGGAAGCTCTCCAGACCCTGTGCATCCACATGGCCCGTTCCATGGCCTCCGACGGCGAGGGCGCCAAGCACCTCATCACCTGCACGGTCACCGGCGCCAAGAGTGAGGAGAGCGCCGAGACCATCGCCAAGTCCGTCATCTCCTCCACCCTCACCAAGGCGGCCATCTTCGGCGCCGACGCCAACTGGGGCAGAGTCCTGTGCGCCATGGGCTACTCCGGCGAGGTCTTCGACCCGGACAAGGTGGACGTGTCCTTTGCCAGCGCGGCCGGTGAGATCGCCGTGTGCGCGGCGGGCCGGGGCCTTCCCTTTGACGAGGACCAGGCCAAGAAGATCCTCACCGAGCACGACGTGGAGATCCGCGTGGCCATGGGCGAGGGCCAGGGCAGCTGCACCTGCTGGGGCTGCGACATCACCTATGATTACATCAAAATCAACGGGGACTACCGGACGTGATACCCGAAAGAGCGGAAGGAGAGAACACCATGACCTCACATGCACAGCAGGCCCAGACGCTGGTGGAGGCCCTGCCTTATATTCAAAAATTCACCGGAAAGACCAT
>CAUWEK010000279.1:0-3148 GCA_963557435.1 uncultured Dysosmobacter sp. | reverse complement strand
AGCGACTTGAGAGGAGAGTCGGAATCGCTGAACAGGGAGTGCGCGGACTTAGAGCGCGAGTGCGCGGACTTAGAGCACGACTTGAGCTTGTACGAGCAGCGGTCGCCAGATTCGTGGGCGAGGTTCTAGCGGCTGCCCAGCGGTTTGGTGTGACACAGCTTGTCGGTCAGCCCTACGGGCTGCGCACGGACGAGATACCGGATCTCTTCCGGGGGGCCGCCGCCGAGGGCTTCGGCCCGGAGTACCTGCCGCCACCCCTCACCTCGTACGAGGTCGCGAGGCAGGCCACCGAGGGCACGCGTGACACACGTGCGGTCCATCCGAGGGCACGCGGCGGCATCGACCGCTAGGATGCTCCAGAGCCGTTTTAAGCGTTCGAATGGCGGGACTGGGGGTATGGGGGCCGCGCCCCCATCACCGCCGATATGCTCCGTCTCTCTGTCTTGTGCGGGCATGGTGCACGGGCGTGACACACCCCATGACCGGGGACGCCATCCCGCCCTTCACGGACATAAACGCGGAAGGGGGCCTCGACAGCCCCCTTCACCGCGACCCCGTTTGTTATAATCGGGTTTGTTGTGATGGGTGCGCCAACACCCTCACATGTGTGACACACCGAGGTTCCGGCTCGGCGGTACAGCCCAATCTTACCCAACGGGCAACTTTTACGCCAGTGCCAGAGCCTCCCTAATGGGAGGTTTTTTCATGGACAGACCAGCGAATTGCATAAAACCAGATGGCAACTGTATAAGTGGCGGTTGTGACACACCTGAGAGCGGGCACGCCGCGGGCGCGACGCCCTCTGAAATCCGCCCTAGTCTAATAGGCGGATTTCAGTCACTTTCGGGCATCACCCCCTCTTACTGGAATCCATTCGTAGTCGCGAACGGGGACATTGCTAGCGTGGATATGGTGCGTCTGGCCCTGACGCTGACCCCTTCTGATTACGAGTGGCTGAGCGCCCATGTGGAGACGTTTCAGTGTGACACACTGCAGGAATGGACTGCCAAGATCCGTCCCGGCGGCTGGCACCGGCTCGACACGTTCGACTTGGGCAACTCGTCTCTGACGCTCGGCCTCGGCCTGTTCGAGCCTAACAACCGGCTCAACACCGGTAAGGCTTTTATCGAGTTCAACCCCAACAAGGTAGCTGGTGACAAGCGGTTCTGGTCTATCGCTGAAAAGGTGTCGGCGCATGCGGCGCACGTTGACCTGAAGCGCTTCGACCTCGCCTACGACATGGTCGTTGACCGCCGCGATTGCCGCCTTACCAAAGACCGGCGCATGTACCAGTCGGTCATCTCGAACGGTATTACCGAATACCTCGGGGTCAAGAACAGCCCCGGTTACGTCAAGGTCTATGACAAGGCGTCTGAGATGGGGCTGTCCGGCGAGCTGACCCGCATCGAGCTGACCTGTTCCGGCGAGTGGACCCCGCAACAGCTTGTGACACACTGGCCTCAGGTGCATGCGTGGCGATGCGCTGAGGGGACACAGGACTGGGTGCGCGTGGTCGGAATCATGCTGGCGGAGAAGGCCGAGCGCGGCGAGGACATCGAGACGCTGGTCAACATGCTTGGAAAGAGGAGCCGACCGAAGGTACGCGAGTACCTGCGCACGCCGTGTATCCCACTGTCGGAGAGCGCGGCGGAGGCGATTATAGGCGAGGCTCGCTCGTGGCGGCGTGCCTTCGGAGACCGACGCGTGGAAGGGGGTGTGACACATGGCAAGCAAGACGAGCAAGGCGAAGAGCCTGAGGCTACCCAACGAGATTTGGAACAAGCTCGACTGGATCTCTGAGAACGAGGGCGAGAAGGTGAACGACTTCATAAAGGCCGCCATCGCCGAGCGCTTGGAGCGCTATGACGTGCCGGACTTGACGGCCTGCCAGGGGCAGCAAGAGCTGTTCCCCGAGCAGGTGTGACACACGCACGGCGGCAGGGGCGCCGCACGATCTAAAGGGGGCAGCGGGCCCCCTTTCTTTTTGACCGGCAAGCTAACGCGACCCCTGTCGCGGCCGGGCACGGGACCGCCCCGCCGGTCCTGGGCAAGAAGGTGTGCCACACCTTCGCGCAGCGCAGCGGAGAGGGGGTCGAGGGGTGCCAACCCCCGCGCACGTTTTGGGGCCTTGCCCCAAAAATGACGTTGCGCTACTTTTGGGAAAAGTAGCAAAACCCCGGACTTTTAAGGTGGTTGATGTTATGAAGTGCACGGGATCCATAAGCCGTGGCGAGACCGCCGAGAAGCACAACACGCGAGTGTGCTACACCACCGAGGAGCGCACCCCGGAGAACATCGACTTCGCCCGGCGAGACCAAAACGTGGTGCTCGTTAACCAACGCGTCGAAGAGGTGTACCACACCGCCTTTGGCGCGGCGCTGGAGGCGTACAACGCCAAGCAGGTGGCGCGTGGCCATGCCGAGCGCCAGATACCGGACTATGTCGCAAAGGTACGCGCCGACAAGAAGAAGAACCTGTTCTACGAGTTCGTGGTACAGCTGGGAAACGTGGACGAGCACCCCGACCCCGCTGTGTCGCAGGCGGTCTACGAGGACTTCCTCGACAGGTTTCGGGCGAGGTACGGGTGCAACTTCGCCATCAAGCAAGCCGTGATCCATAACGACGAGGCTGTGTCACACATGCACATCGAGGTAGTTCCCGTGGCCGCATCCACGCGCGGTCTGGCTATCCAGAACAGCCTCAACAAGGCTGTGTCACAGGCAGGGCACGCAGATTACAAGGACATGCTGGCTGGGTGGGACGAGATCCTTACTGGCGCGATGGAGGAGCACGGTCTAGAGCGTTGCGAGGGCGATAGGGAACGCCAGATGGGCGGCGTGGACATCCACACCTATAAGCGCACAAAGGCGGCTCTAGAGGCCTCTGAGAGCCGTTTGGAGTGTCTTCGGCAGGGTGAAGAGGCGGCGCGCGCTGACATTGCAAGCCTTGACCGGTCAATTGGACAAGCTTCGGCTTTCCTCTTCGAGGCGGAACGGTGTGTTACACCTGGTGCGGTTGAGGCAAGAGCAGCTGAACTTGAGGGTGCAAACCAGCAGCTTAGAGCGCGAGTGCAACACCTTGAGGGCGAGAGAGAGCGACTTGAGAGGAGAGTCGGAATCGCTGAACAGGGAGTGCGCGGACTTAGAGC
>CAUWEK010000278.1:0-3159 GCA_963557435.1 uncultured Dysosmobacter sp. | reverse complement strand
GTCATGTTCCAAAATGGATATTTGATGATCGCCGGCGTATTGCCGCCTACGCCCAATTCCAGAAAGAGAATGTGCTGCCCCGCGTGACGGCGCAGAAAATCCTCATAATGTCTGGCCGCCTCATGCCAACCTTCGTCTTCCACAAAGGTATCGTCCGCCCTCAGATTCATGGACATGGGTGCGCCGCAGACAGGACAATGCGGCACCAATTTCCGGGGAACTTTCCGGTTTTTCTGTTCAACGAACATCTTTTTGATGACGGTTTCGTTGTCATAGGTCTTTCGGTGACAGGGTCTGGAACACTGCCACAGGCCGTAGTCGCCCTGTGTATAGAACAAGCGGGCTTTGTCAAATCCTGCTTTCTGGAAACAGTGGTCCACATTGGTGGTGAGTACAAAATAGTCCTTGTCCCGCACCAGCTCCAAAAGGTCCTTGTAAACCGGTTTCGGCGCGTCCAGATAGCGGTTGATATAGATATACCGACTCCAGTATGCCCAGTGCTCTTCCAGCGTGTCAAAGGGGTAGAAACCACCGGAATACATATCACGGAAACCATACTTGGCAATAAAATCCCCGAAATATTTCTGAAAGCGTTCTCCGGTATAAGTAAACCCGGCGGAAGCAGAAAGGCCCGCTCCCGCCCCGATCACGACCGCATCCGCCGTATCCAGCTCCTGTTTGAGCCGTTCGATATTATCGCAGCAGGCGCTCGTAGATTGCATAGTCACTGTCCTTGAACACATTGAAAATCACCTCCACTTTGTCTGGATTTTGCCTCTGCCATTTTCTGACCGTTTGTATGGCAATTTCCGCAGCCAGTTCATTTGGAAAATGAAACTCGCCGGTGGAAATGCAGCAGAAGGCTACGCTTCCAAGGCCGGCTTCCGCCGCCAGCTCCAAACAGGCGCGGTAGCAGCTTGCCAGCAGTTCCCGGTCCACTTTGGTAACGGGTCCCTGAATAACCGGGCCGACGGTATGCAGTACATAACGGCAAGGCAGGTTGTAGGCTTTTGTTATTTTTGCGCCGCCAGTTGGTTCTTCCCGCCGTCCGGCCATAAGACGGGCGCACTCCATGCGCAGCTGCACCCCTGCATAGGTGTGAATGGCGTTGTCGATGCAGCCGTGACAAGGGACGAAACAGCCCAACATGCGGCTGTTGGCCGCGTTGACAATCGCGTCCACTGCCAACGTGGTGATGTCCCCCTGCCAAAGATACAGGACGCGGCTCACCGGCTTCAGATCCTTCAGGTTTGTCACGCCCCGCTGGGCAAGGCGCTCCCCCAGATAGGCGTCCTGCACGTTCAAGAAATCCTCACTGATGGGGATGGGCAGACGCACATTCATCAGGCTTCGCAAAAGCCGCCGCTTTTCCGAAAGGGAATCCGGCACCGGGATGTCCTTATATTCTTTGCGTTCCGCCAGCAGATAGCGGAGCAGAAAATTCAATCGTTCGTCCGGCGTCATCGTCCTACCTCCGTTCAATCGCCCTTGCGGGGCAGGTTTCAAAGCAGTTTCCGCAGTGCAGGCAGTGCTCCTGCTGGATGACCACAGGCTTTTTCGAAATGTCGATGCACTTTTGCGGACATTTGGAATAACACAGCTTGCAGCCAATACACTGGTCCGTCACGAAGTAGCCGCTTTCTCTCATCTGTGCGCCGCCGAAGGAAAAGCTGGCTCGTTCGATGGGAAGTCTGGAAAGGTCAAACCATTCGCCGGTCCCCTCGTAAATCTTGAACACCGTGAGGGTGCTGCGTGAACGCACATCGGGATAAATCTTCTCCATGTAGGGATTTTTACGGAACAGCGCAGGCAGTTTATCCCGGCCAATCTCTTTCACCTTTCCCTGTACCGACACTGCCACGCAGGAAAGGGTATTTTCTCCCTTCATGGCGGTGAAGGCGATATTTTCATTGGCTTTCAGCCGGTCATAAAAATTCTTGCCCTTTGCTGTCAGGAAGTAAAGACCGCTTTCATCATAGTCCATGATATCGATGGCGCAGGTGACGGGCCGCCTCTTGCTGTCTATGGTGGCAAAAACAGCAGAATGAATCCGGTTTACAATGAAATCAAAATATTCCTGGACACTCATCTCATATCCTCCCCATCAAACTGAGGAAAGCCCTGCAAACCGGCGGCCTGCAGGGCTTTTCCAATGTTACAGGCTGTACTCCTTGGGCGGGTTTCCGGAGAAGTCGGCAATCACCGCATGGGCATTCTTCAGATAGAACACCTCAAAGATCGGGTTGGTGGCCTCGCCGTACTGCCCCTTGACGATGGGGTTCCGGATGCACATTTCCTTGGCAGCCATGCTGTTTTCAAAAACGGCCTCGCCGTTCAGACGAATCCACGCATAAGACGGGCTGGAAACAGATACCTCAATATTGGGATTGGCCTGCATATCCTTGTAGACGTCCTTCTGGTTGTTGGTGCAGAACCACAGCTTACCGTCCATCTCGCCGGCGAACATGAAGGGGCGGCACTTGGCTTTGCCGTCACGGCCAACTGTGGCCAGATACTGTACGGGATTTTCCTGCAAAAACTTTACGACGTCATTCATGATGAATACCTCCTGATTTTGAATGTCGGTTTTGCGGATTGCAATTTTTAGCTTGCAGAATTATAATAATGCTGTAAGTATCAATGGTAAAGTAAGCACTTTATTGTGCCGTAGTTACCAAAAGGAAACCAATAGGGGGGAAGCGATACCGTGCAACAAGCGAAAGAATTACCCGCCTGTCCGGTGGAAACGACACTTATGCTCATTGGTGATAAGTGGAAAGTCCTGATCCTGCGCGACCTGATGCCCGGGACAAAACGGTTTGGAGAACTAAAAAAGTCCATTGGAAGTGTTTCACAAAAAGTGTTGACCTCACAGCTGCGGGATATGGAAGAAAAAGGCCTGGTCAGCCGCAAGGTCTATGCCGAAGTTCCTCCGCGGGTCGAGTACAGTCTGACTGAACTTGGAAAAAGCCTCACCCCCATTTTGGACGCCATGCGGGAGTGGGGCGAAAATTATAAGGCCCAAAGCAGACAAACGATATAGGGCCATCTTTGCGGCCACATGCCCAAAACAAAAAAATGCCGCAGGCAAAGTGCCTGCGGCATCTGGCGGAGGTGAAGAGATTCGAACTCTTGCGCCGGCAAAGCCGACCTACCGGA
>CAUWEK010000277.1:0-3170 GCA_963557435.1 uncultured Dysosmobacter sp. | reverse complement strand
TGACCTTACCGGAACGCATACACCGGGTACAAACATACACATGGCGGGGGGAACCGTTGACGATCGCCTTCACACGCTTCACATTGGGCTTCCAGGGACGATTGGAACGCCGGTGAGAGTGAGAGACCTGAATGCCGAAGGTCACGCCCTTATCGCAAAACTCGCACTTAGCCATCCGTTGCACCTCCTTGCTGTTGCGTACTTCCGTGCCGCTTTCACAAGCACAGCTGATATCATAACAGAAAGAAAGAAAAAAAGCAAGAAGAAATTTCAAAAAAATGCAAGGAATTTTCCAAGGCCCACCAGCGGGCCGGAGAAGGGGGAAAGTGTTGCGAAAGCAGGGAATTTCATATATAATAAAAAGCAGTTTCCTCTTGGATATTTTTTAACCTCCCAGCCGGGCGTTCGCGTTGTCCCAAAGGGAGGAGAGGGCGCCTTTGCGCCGGAAAGGTGAAGGATGCGCGATGTATGAAAAAGGCCTGAAGGTCACGGATTTTGTCTCTTTTTTCGGTCTTGAAGTACTGAACCGGGGCAGCGACTATGAGACGGCGCTGCTGACCATCACGGATGTGAACCGTCCCGGACTGCAGTTTCATGACTTTTATGATTACTTTGATCCCCGCCGCCTGCAGGTGATCGGCAAGGCGGAGGTGACTTACCTCAAAAGCCTGACGGAGGAGCAGCGGCGCAAGTGCTTTGACGACCTGTTCCTTTACGATATCCCCGCACTGGTGATCTCCCGGGGACTGGACTGCTTCCCGGAGTGCCTGGAGAGCGCCGAGGAGCATGAAAAGACCCTCTTGCGCACGGAGGAGACCACGGTGGACTTCACCAGCCACGCCATCGAGTATCTCAACCGGGCGCTGGCTCCCTGCGTCACCCGTCACGGTGTGCTGCTGGATATCTACGGCGAGGGCGTCATGATCACCGGCGACTCCGGCGTGGGCAAGAGCGAGACCGCCATCGAGCTCATCATGCGCGGCCACCGCCTGGTGGCGGATGACGCCGTGGAGCTGCGGCGCATTTCCAACCAGCTCATCGGCACGGCGCCGGAGGTGATCCGCCACTATATCGAGCTGCGGGGCATCGGCGTCATCGATGTGCGGCAGCTGTTCGGCATGCGGACGGTGAAAACGGAGTCCCAGCTGGACCTGATCGTGCATCTGGAGCCGTGGGATCAGACCAAGTTTTATGACCGGCTTGGTATTGAAGATCATTTTACGGAGATCATGGATGTAAAGGTGCCCATCGTCACCATTCCCGTCCGGCCCGGGCGGAACCTGGCCAGTATCGTGGAGGTGGCGGCGCTGAACAACCGTCACCGCCGCTACGGCTATAACGCCGCCCAGGAGCTGGCCCGCCGGGTGGATCAGCGTGCGGACGCCGGCAGCCGCCGGCAGGGCTGAGAGGAGGAATCGCCATGGAATATATTGGAATCGATGTGGGCGGCACCAACCTCAAGGCAGGGCTGGTGGACGAAAACGGAGCGATCCTGGCAGTGGAGCGTGTGCCCCTGGATTTCCAGGGGGCGGAGGCGTTTGCGGCTACCCTTGCCGCGCTGGCCCGCAAGGTGATGGGGCAGGCGCAGGCGGACTATGTGGGCGTTGGCCTTCCCGGCGCCGTGGACGGCGGACATGTGCGCTTTACCACCAACATCCCCATGCAGGATGTGCCCCTGGAGACGCTGTTCCGCCATCATCTGGATCTTCCGCTGCTGCTGGGCAACGACGCCGACTGCGCGGCGGTGGGGGAGTATTTCGGCGGCGCGGGCCGCGGCACTCAGGATTTCGCCGTGGTCACGCTGGGCACCGGCATCGGTGTGGGACTTATTTTGAATGGAAAGCTGCGCTGCGGAGATGCCTCCAGTGAGGGCGGCCACCTGACCGTGGTGCACGGCGGTGAGCCGTGCAACTGCGGCCGGCGGGGTTGCTGGGAGCGCTATGCCTCCGCCACGGCCCTCATCGGACAGACAAAGGCCGCCATGGCCGCCCATCCCGAGAGCCTGCTGCACACCCTGGCGGCCCGGCAGGGCGGCGTGGAGGGCCGCACGGCGTTCGATGCCGCCCAGGCGGGAGACGAGACGGCTCTGGCGGTTTGCCGGGCGTATGTGGAATACCTGGCGGACGGCGTGGTGAGCCTGGTGAATCTGCTGCGGCCGGAGGCGGTGGCCATCGGCGGCGGTGTGGCTGCCGCGCCGGAGGCGCTGCTGCTGGAGCCGCTGCGCCGGATCGTGGAGACGGAGAGCTTTGCCCGCCACGGCGGCCGCAGCACCCGGATTTTGCGGGCCGAGCGCGGCAACGACGCGGGTATCATCGGCGCGGCCTTCCTGGGGCGTGTACTTTGAATGGACAGGAGCAGCCAGTATGGAGTGGTTTGAAGAATTGGACCAATGGGTGGCAGCTTATCTGCCGGACCTGGAGATGGCGGCGGAGGAACCCATGAGCCGCCACACCTCCTTTCGCATCGGAGGACCTGCCCGGCGCATGGCATTTCCCAAGCGAGCCGAGCAGGTGGTGCTGCTGGTGGACTTTGCCCGCCAGTGCGGCGCCCGGCCACTGGTGATCGGCAACGGCACGAATCTGCTTTGCCCGGACGAGGGACTGGACCGTCTTGTGATCGATCTGTCGGCGGGGCTTACGGACCTGGAAAAGGGGCAGGAGCCGGACACCATTGCCGCCTCCTGCGGTGTCTCTCTGGCCCGTCTTGCGTCCTTTGCCTGCGACCTGGGGCTGACGGGGCTGGAATTTGCCCACGGCATCCCGGGGACGCTGGGCGGGGCCCTGGCCATGAACGCCGGCGCCTATGGCGGAGAGATGTGCCAGGTGGTGCAGGGCGTGCATGTGCTCTTTCCGGACGAGGGGATCCGACTGCTCACCGGGGAGGAGATGAACTTCCGCTATCGGGGCAGCCTTCTGACCGACCGGCCCGACGCGGTGGCGCTGGACGCCGTGGTGCGCCTGACGCCCGGGGACAAAGAGGCTATCCGGGCACAGATGCGGGAGCTGATGGCGCGGCGGAAAGCCAGTCAGCCTCTGGAGTACCCCAGCGCCGGCAGCACCTTCAAGCGGCCGGAGGGCCACTTCGCCGCCGCGCTCATTGAGCAGTGCGGCCTGAAGGGCTGCCGCATGGGCGGGGCCCAGGTATCGGAGAAGCACGCCGGCTTCGTCATC
>CAUWEK010000276.1:0-3306 GCA_963557435.1 uncultured Dysosmobacter sp. | reverse complement strand
TATGCAGATATAATACTTGAGAAATCAGGAGGAACAGAGAAAACACCTGTTGGTCGTGTAGTATTTTGTGATCAATCAATCGAAGACGACATTTATCTGTGTAATAATTTTACGCAGGCAATGCGAGTAAACCAGAAAGTTGGATGTCCTCGTTATGTGTTTTACTTCATGTGGTATCTGCATCATTCAGGAAAAACCGACCTGTTGCAGAATAAAACCACAGGTATTCGAAATCTTCAAGTGAAATCTTATCTAAACGAGGAAATCCCACTCCCCCCACTGGAGGAGCAGCGCCGTATTGCCGCCCTACTGGATAAGGTCAGCGACCTGATCGCCAAGCGCCGGGAGCAGATGGACAAGCTGGATCTGCTGGTCAAAGCCCGATTTGTGGAGATGTTTGGGGATTGTAAAACGAATCCAAAAGGCTGGGGCACTTGTTGTCTGGAAGATATAGCAGAGGTAGGGTCCAGTAAACGAGTGTTTGTTGAAGAACTAAAAGAGGAAGGGATCCCTTTTTACCGGGGAACAGAAGTTGGAGCGTTGGCGGAAGGATCGACAATTACGCCGGAACTTTTTATTACAAAAGAACACTATGAAGAACTCTGCAATATGTCCGGTAAGCCTAAAAAGGGAGATTTATTGATGCCATCCATTTGCCCGGACGGACGAATATGGCTTGTAGATACCGATGATCCGTTCTATTTTAAAGATGGTCGGGTTTTGTGGGTGCATGAAATTAGTGACAAGTTTGATCCTGTTTTTTTGCTGTACACGCTAAAAGATAGGATTATGACGGATTACAGCAGCATTGCGTCTGGCACAACATTTGCTGAATTGAAGATTTTTGCATTGAAAAAATGTGAGATTTTCAATGTCCCAATTGAGTTACAGAGAAGCTTTTCTTCGTTTATTCAAAGTACAAATGAGTCAAAACTGACGATTCAGCAGAGCCTTGATAAACTGGAAATTCTGAAAAAGGCTCTGATGCAGCAATATTTTGGGTGAGGAGAATAATTATTATGGGTGAAGCATTAGAAGTAGCAAGAGTTATGGTAGAACCGGCCACAAAGCTGCTTGAGGCAGTGCAAAGTGCAATAGGAAAAGCATATGAACCTCGACATGTTCGGCGGTTAGCAGATGCCAAGGCGTATGAAATTTCTGTTGTTGGACAAGCAATGAGAGAAACCAGTGATATTCCTATAACATATAAAAAAGGGGATATTGAACTTGATACTACAGATTTTGATTCATTCATAAAACGAACTCAAAGCAGACTAGCTTACCAAGAACTAATAAAACAGCAGAATATTGAAGAAGTTGTTGATCGAGCGTATCAAATGCTTGAAGGAGAATCGCCGGTAATTAATGAGCCTGTTGACCAAGGCTGGTTACTCAGGTTTATGGATTCTGTAGAAGATATTAGTGATTTAGATTTGCAAAAGTTGTGGGCAAAAATTTTAAGTGGTGAGATTAAGCAGCCAAAATCATTTTCTCTGAGGACATTGGAGACTTTGCGTAATATATCTAGTGATGAGGCAAAACTTTTTGAACAACTTTGTGACTATATACTTGTTGCTGGGGATAAGTGCTTTTTGCCTAGATACCGATCATTAGAAGATACTTACAAAATAGCTTATGGAAGTATATTGCGATTAGGGGAATGTGGCTTAATTAATGCTGATGGCATGATAGGATTGACTGTAAATACTGTGAAAGGGAGAACACATATTACTAATAACGGTAAAATCGTTATTGTAGCAGAAGCAGAGGACGATCAGCAAAAATTGTCTATTAGTCAGTATCCATTGACTTCAGTAGGTGTTGAAATTTTTAAGCTTTTAAGACATGAGGTCAGCGATTCGTATATTCTTGATTTTGCAAAAGAACTTAAAAAGGAAGAAGGTAATATCAAAATCAAAATAAGAGCATACAGTATACTTGAAATCACAGATGGCCAGATAAATTTTGAAGAAAAAGATTTACTCTCTGATAATTCCCCCAAATAATTAGAGTTGAGGTGCTCCCATGACCAACTTCGATTTTCTCCTCTCCGACCCGCAATTCACCGCCTTCGGGGAGGCAGCCGTTGCGGCGGAAAAAATCTATCAGATCGACCCGGCGGCCTGCGCGCTCAACTGCCGCCGGTGCATGGAGTTTGCCGTCAAATGGATGTACTCCGTGGACGGCGCGTTGGTCATGCCCTACGATGACCGGCTGGTCAGCCTCATGGATGCCGAAGACTTCCGGGAGATCGTGGGAAGCGACCTGTGGCGGCGGATGAAGTACATCCGCCAGACCGGCAACGCCGCCGCCCATGCCGGCAAGAAGCTCACCCCGGCCCAAGCCGGGCTGTGCCTGGAAAACCTCTGGTACTTCATGGACTTCGTGGCCTGCTGCTACGGAACTACATATACCCCAGGCGCCTATGATCCGGCATTGCTGGAGCAGGAGGCCCCCGCCCCGGCACCCGCTCCCGTACCCGACGTGGATCTTGCCGCACTCATGGCGGAAAACGAGGCCCTGAAGGCCCAGCTTACCGCCCGCCGGGAGGCCCAGCAGCCCAGCTATACCCCCAAGCCTCTGGACCTCTCCGAGTACAAGACACGCAAGCTCTACATCGACGCCATGCTCGCGGACGCGGGCTGGACGGAGGGGAAGGACTGGCTGGGCGAAGTGGAGTTGCCCGGTATGCCCAACAAGAGCGAGGTGGGCTATGCCGACTATGTGCTTTACGACGACGCCCACCGTCCTCTGGCTGTCATCGAGGCCAAGCGCACCTGTGTGGACCCGGCCAAGGGCCGCCAGCAGGCCAAGCTGTACGCCGATCTGCTGGAGCGCAAGTATGGCCGCCGCCCGGTGATCTTCCTCACCAACGGCTTTGACACCCGCCTGGATGACGGGACTTACCCGGAGCGGCGAGTGGCAGCTTTCTACTCCAAGCGGGACCTGGAAAAGCTCTTCAACCTCCGGGCCATGCGGACAAGCCTCAAGTATATCCAGGTCAACCGGGATATTGCGGGCCGCTACTATCAGGAGGGGGCCATCAAGGCCACCTGTCAGGCCCTGGCCCAGAATCGCCGGAAGGCGCTGCTGGTCATGGCCACAGGCTCCGGCAAGACCCGGACGGTCATCGCTCTGGTGGACGTGCTGCTCCGGCACGGATGGGTGAAAAATGTCCTCTTTCTGGCGGACCGAAACTCTCTGGTCACCCAGGCCAAGCGCAGCTTTGTGAACTTGCTGCCCGACCTCTCGGTGACCAACCTGTGCGAGGAGAAAGACAACTACACCGCCCACTGCGTCTTTTCC
>CAUWEK010000275.1:0-3374 GCA_963557435.1 uncultured Dysosmobacter sp. | reverse complement strand
TCCACCAGATACTGCAAAAGCTCCGTCACCAGCTCCGAGGCGGAGGAGGCATAGGGCTCGTGGAAGCTGAAGGCGGCGTTTTCGATGTACTTGGCGGCGCGGCGGTGGTGGTCGATGACCGCCACCCGGTTGCACGACTCCAAAAGCTGCTGGCTTTCCACCATGTCGGGGCGGTTGGTGTCCACCACGATCAACAGGGAGCCGGGGCGCATCTTCAAAAACGCCTCGTTTCCGGAGAGGAACACGCCCTCATACTCCGGCAGGGCGCGCAGCTTGTTCAGCACAGGCGCGGCGGCATTGCGCTCCAGGTCGATGACGATCTGGGCCCGCTTGCCCCGGTTCCGGGCGGCGCAGCAAAGGCCCGCCGCGGCACCCACGGCGTCCATATCCGCAAAGCTGTGGCCCATGATGTAGATCTCCGTGGCGTCCGCCACCAGCTCGCTGAGGGCGTTGGCCATGACCCGGGACTTGACCTTGGTGCGCTTTTCCGTGGTCTTGGCCCGGCCGCCGTAGAAGGCAAAGTCCACCTTACCGCGGACCACCGCCTGGTCGCCGCCCCGGCTGAGGGCCATCTCCACCGAGAGGTTGGCGTTTTTGTAGAGCTCGGCCATGGTGTCGGCGTCCTTGCCCACGCCGATGGAGAGGGTGGGATGCACGCCCTCGCCCACCTTGATGTCCCGGATAGCGTCCAGCACGGAGAACCGGTCCTCGGCAAAGTGGTCGAAGTGCTGTTCTTCAAAGATGAACAGGTAGTGGTCCCGGGAGGTCTTCAGCAGCGGCGCGCCGGAAAAGGCCGCCCAGGCGGTGAGCTTTTCGTCGATCTGGGCCAGGACGCCGCTGCGGGCGGTATCCGCGCAGGCCTTCATGAGATCGTCGTAGTTGTCGATGAGGATCACGGCCACCACCGGACGGGAGGCGGTGTACTTTTCCCGCAGCTCGTCGGCCTCGGTGGTATCCACCCAGTAGGTGGTGGCCACCAGGTTCTGCTCGCCGCCCCGGCCCTTGGCCCGCACCAGGCTGCCGTACACCCGGAAGCGGCGGGAGTTCATGATGACCCGCTGGGGGCTCTCCTGCTTGCCCTCCAGCAGCCACTGGAAGGAAAAGGCGGGCACCGCGTCCTCCACCTTCATTTCAAAGAGGTGCTCCCGCACGCCTGCCAGCTGCAAAAAGTTTTCGTTGCTCCAGATGACCTCGCCGGTGTCCGGACGGAACACCATGATGGGCAGGGGTGAGTTGATGAGGGTGGATTTGCTGGCAGTATCCACGCTGCCGGTGAGATTGTCGATGTACTGCAGCACGCCCTGGCGCCGTTTCTGGTTGGATTTGGTGAAATACACATAAAGTCCCAGTGTGACGCAGCCCTCCGCCAGCGCCAACAGGGGGCTGGCCATGGCCGTGGCCGCGCAGAAAAGCACCATGCACAGGAAATAGAGCTGCAAATTCGGCTCCAGCAGTCGGGAGAGTTTTTTATTGTTCATTGCAAAGTCTCCTTTGTGCACATACACATACTCATAGATTCTAAATAGTATATCAGTTTTCCATCCTCCGCGCAATAGCAAACTCCCCCTGCGGCGGACACCGCCGGTGCCATTTCCCGCCAAAAAGCGGAGGGCCGGCGCCCTCCGCTTGCTCAAACCGTCTCCGCGTTCAAAATAGGACTTGCGGGGTGGTAGTATTCCCTTTCCGGCAGCTTGTGCTCCAGCACCGCCCGCAGCAGCACGCTCAGCGCCTGGTAGCTCTGGTAGGTCAGGTCCTGCCCCACGCTGAAATCCACCTGTCCGGAGCGCAGGAAGGCCCGGATCTCCGGGCCGCCGTCGTGGGCCAGCACCCGCACCCGGCCCTCCATACCGGCCCGGCGGATGGCCTCCACGCAGGCGGGCACGCTCTGGTTGGCCATATAGATCAGCTCCGGCTCCTCCGCCAGTGCCCGCTCCACCGCCGCAAACGTCTGGGCGTAGTCCTCATGGCTGGCGGCCAGACGAATGTCCCGGCGGGAAAAGCCCACCTCCTCCAGCCGCTCCATGAAGCCCTCCACCCGGCCCTTGTGGCCGCCGTATTCCGGTCCGGCATAGACCGCCAGCATCATCTGGCCCGGACGGCACAGCTTGGCGGCGATCTCCCCGGCGATGCGTCCGGCCCGGTGGGCATCCTCGCCCACATAGCAAAGCCGCCGGGCTCCCTCCAGATCCGAGTTGAAGGTCACCACGGGGATGCCCTGGCGGTGCAGGGCCTCCAGCTTCTCCCGAACGGCCGGGTGATCGGAGGCGCACAGGGCGATGCCGTCCGTTCCCTCCTGGGCAAGCCGATCCAGCAGAGCGAGGCAAGCCGCCGTGTCTCCCTGGGCATATTCCTCCACGCCAACCCGCAGATTATAGTCCCGCCGCTCCTCCCGGAAGCGGGCCACGCCCGCGGCGATCTCCCGGGCCACATACCCGTCCCACCGGGGCTGCACCATGGCAAAGCATCGCACCGTGCCGCTGGTGGCCAGGGCGGAGGCCATGTGGTTGGGCCGGTAGTCCAGCTCCTCCATCACCGCCAGCACCCGCTGGCGCACCTCCGCCTTCACATAGGGCCGGTCGTGCAGCACCCGGTCCACGGTGCCGATGGACACGCCCGCCCGCTCCGCGATCATTTTGATGGTTGCCCGCATGGTGATCCCTCCGCATTGTGTTAACGGTCACATCATATCATATCCCCCACGGGTGTCAATCCTCTATTTTCCCCCACAGGGACAGTCGAAAGAAAAATGTATACAAACAGGATTTTCTGTGCTATACTATATTGAACTTCGCGTTGAGGAGCCGTTGCTTCTCCGCTTTTTTCCTGTATTTTACCGGCGCGGACTGCGCTTTCCGCTTCGGTCAAATAATAAAAAGACATTCCCATAGGCAATGCGACAGGGCGACACCACCCTCCCGCCGGCGAAACGGGGCCGGATATGGGAGCTGGACGTCTTTCCTTTGTGCGCTCATTTTCGACCGCCGCGTCCGCGCCGCCGCCCGCTGCCGGGGAACGTCTTGCTGTACCTACATTTTTGAATAGCAAGGAGTATCAAGAATCATATGGCAGAAAAACTGAAAATCATTCCTCTGGGCGGTCTCAACGAGATCGGAAAGAATATGACCGCCTATGAGTATGGCGGTGAGATCATCGTGGTGGACTGCGGCATGGCCTTCCCCGGGGACGATATGTACGGCATCGACCTCATCATCCCCGACGTGAGCTATCTGATCAAAAACCGCGCCCGCATCCGGGGATTGTTCATCACCCATGGCCATGAGGACCACGTGGGGGCCATCCCCTATGTGCTCAAGCAGATCAACATGCCCATTTACTGCACCCGCTTCACCGCCGGGCTCATCAAGCTCAAGCTG
>CAUWEK010000274.1:0-3392 GCA_963557435.1 uncultured Dysosmobacter sp. | reverse complement strand
CTTTTCAAATAATTCAGACCAATTTTTACCGTATGTCACAATATCTTTGCACTCCGCCAATGTAACACAATCCCATATAGATACTTCAGGGCCATCAACCCCTCCAGCAATAAGATCGTAGTTTTGATCATCGGCTTCTTTCTTGGCTCGAGTGTATACGGCTCTTGGCAACCCCTTAATGAGCCAGTTGTCACCTCTGGCTATATGAAGTTTTTCCTCTACAAGAATTCTAAGTGCAACCTTAATTTCACGCAAATATCGTATAGAATCTTCGTTAAAGGTTTTTGCTTGCTCAAGCCAGTATTCTCTAAGTTTCTCAGGATTAAAGTCACTTCGCACATCGGCAATTGCTTTTTGGAAAGCCCTCCAAAACCTTGCGTCCGCACCTCCACCAAAAAATCCACGGAGATCTTTCCGCTGTTCAGGTGTAATGGAATTTAAATAGTCAATTAGAGGATCTAAATAATAGCGTACTTCTTTGAAGACCTCTTCTGTACGCATAGTCTTGGGGAAAATAATTTTTTGCTCTACCAACATATCGACAATGTCATTAATCACCCTAATCAGTGCCTGCATTCCTCGATTAATTGTAAGCAATCCGTTATTAGTATCTCCTCTTGTCCATTCGCTTTCTGTTTGAGTTTTTACATAGCGTAAGCATTCTTCCAAAAAAGGATAAAACAGGTCACAAGTTGCCTGCAAATCTTCGCCTAAATCAAAAGTGCCATCTGAGATTATTGTGTTTTTCTTTCCAAATTGGGTAAAAAAGTGGCATTTTTTCAATGCAGCTTGAATTGCTTCAACAGTGATACACTTTATAGGAGAAGACTCATTTTCACCAATAACAACTCTGCCCAATAACGGCGAGGTAGTTTCTTCTCCTAACATCTGTGCTATTTTAGAGCGCAGAGCTTGTCTTCGCTGATTATAGTCAGAAGATTCCCATAGCATATCAGCATTTAATGTTACTCTCAATGTTTTGGGAACAGCTTTTTGATGCTCATTAATATCCATAAACAATTTTATCTGTTCCTGTCGATCTAAATCTACAAATGCAACAACAGGAATGCAGTTTGTTTTTGCATAATGAGAATCAGAATAACCATATAGACGATGCTGTCCATCAATTATATAGGCAGACCTATAGCGTTTAGGCAAATGAAGAATTCCAAGTTTTGAAATTGAGCCTTCGACCTTCATTGACGCAACATCAAACTGGAGATCTCTCCCGTTCGTGTCAATGCTTATAATAATGGAATTAGGAAAGTAACCTCCAGCGTTAATAAATGCCTGCACTTCATTTAAACGCTTTTTCTTAATTAGCCGCTGATATGTTGGCATCATATTTCTATTTGCTTCATTTCGATGTAAAACATAACCAATTTTCAGCAACCGTTCAGGCTCAATGGAAAAGGAATAATATGTGAATCCCCCCATCTTCCCTTGTATTGCAGGAATTCGATCATCCATATTCCTGATTTCTTGATTGGCAAAAAGGTTTCCCAGCAACTGATATTTTGCACTTGTACCCAGATGCTTCGTTAATTCAGTATAATAATCGATTACGGCATCACTGAAGTAAACAATACCCCATTCTTTTAATTTTTCCATGTCCGCTTTACTCATAATATAATTATGAGTAGCCCATATAAATTTTACTTTTCTTCCGCGATACCGTTCCTGTGCTTCTCGGCGCAATCCTTCCATCTGGCCATGCAGTGCTTCAATTGCTTTTTTAAATTTTCCGTCTGAAATATCTTCTGCGGCTTTACACTCTACAAATAAAATTGTTTCATCATCAGCGGCAAACACATCAATTTGTTGTGTAAATTCCGGATTTTGATAATCATAGGACATAACAAAATTTCTGTCACTATTCATATCCGTAAATCCCATGTTTGCAAAAAGCAACCAGACCTTGTCTTCAAAGATCTCGTCAAAATTTTTTGGCTTTTTTATACCTACAAATTTTGGATTTTTATATTCTCGATATTTAGTCCAGCCTTCTTCAACAAAATCCGGTAGGGCTAAGGTGCGCTCTTTTCGCACAATGTACTCTTTTGAACGGAATCTCTTAGCGGCAACTAGGTCTTTCCCAGTCACAATTTTCTGCCATGCTGTTTTAGAGCCGTTCATTCATTCACCCCCCGGAATATTTGTAAAAACAAATTCTGAGATCTTTTCTCTCTTGGATTGTTTTCCACCGATCAAACTATATCTATCTAATTCTAATAGGCGGTCATCTTTTAGAAATATTTCTCGTATTGCAAGATGCGCAGCATTCGTAAGAATATAATAAGCACCTTTTCTTTTTATATAATCAATATATCGACTAAGGCGGTGCTGATCTTGCAGAGAAAAGAGGTTGCGATTGTACTTAATAAATCCGTTATTGTTATGCGAAACTGTGTACGGTGGATCCAGAAAAACCAAATCACCTTGTTTTATGAGATACTTATTGAGCTCAAAATCCCCGTGCTTTATATTGGTATTTTTTAGTGCTATACTCGCGTTTAAAATTCGATCCACATCATATGCAAAATTGGTCCGAAAACCATAAGGAACATTATAGATTCCCTGTTTATTTACCCGATATAATCCGTTGTAAGATGTTTGGTTTAAGTAAATAAACTGTGCTGCCCGCTGAATTTCAGACTCATAATGCTGTTTGCGTATATGGTAGTAGTCTGCTTCGGTGTTAGGAAATTCCTCAAGAAACCCAATGACTTCTTCAGGATGGTCACGAACTGCAATATATGTGTTAATCAGATCCTCGTTGGCATCGGACAAATATGAACGGAGCCTGTGTTCTAAAGAAAAGAAAACGGCGCCTCCACCAAGAAACGGCTCATGGTAATGATTAAAAACCTGTTCTCCAATTATTGTATCGAGGTGTTTTACTAGCCAGCTTTTGCCGCCTGCCCAACGAAGAAATGGCTCTATTTCTGGCATAATAGGCCACCTCCAGTCTAAATAATTTTATCATACGGAAACAGTATTGTCGATATTTATGATATGATGTCACAAAATATATTGTAAAAAATAGGAGGAACAAGGCCATAGACGCCGTGTTCCCCCTATCAGTTTATCTATCCAATCAGTGCCGCTTTTTCATGCAAAAGAATTTCCAGCCCAATGACTTGAGTAAGCCTGTAGGAATCGCCACAGGCGGTTTCTTCGCCTGTTTTGAACCCTAATTCCTGCACTTTTGAGAACGGCGAGAACGATAGTGCGAGCAGGACACCACCACTGCCCGGAAGCTCTGCTTACAGGGATGAACGCAGCCTTTGCAGAGCTTGTTATACTGGCGTCTGCCGTTCTCGGTCAGGAAGAACGACCATTCCAGACGCCATTTCTTGCTCCGGCTCATAAGTCGCCCAGCTCCGGGGGCT
>CAUWEK010000273.1:0-3404 GCA_963557435.1 uncultured Dysosmobacter sp. | reverse complement strand
CTGTTTAAAGGGCCTGTTTTCAAACTCCCGCAGCTCGGCGAAGTCAATGATGTGATCATAGGTTTCATCCATGAATTCCTTGGTATACCCCAGCATCGCTCCGCGCAGATAGGCATTCTCTTTTACGGTCAGATCGCCGTCAAAGCCGCTGCCCAGCTCACGCAGGGCAGCGACTTCTCCGTTAGCCGTAATTTTTCCTTTGGTCGGCTCCATAATACCGGAAACCGCTTTGAGCAATGTGGACTTGCCGGCACCATTGGTCCCCACGATGCCCAGCATATCGCCGCGCTCGAGTGTGAAGGACACCCCGTCTACCGCCATAAATTCATTGACACGGTAATTATGGGTTGCTTTCCGGGATACATATTCCTTAATGCCAATGTCCTTAAAATCGCCCGTAATATAGCGAATGGATACGTTTTCCGCTTTTAATGCAAACTCCATTGTAAGCCTCACACATAATATAGAAAACTGTGGTTCTTCTTCTTATAGATCCAGCCGCCGATGGCAAATGCCAGCACGGCATATGCGGCTGCAAGAAGATGAAACTCCAGAGATGGGATGGTTGCTTCAATGACGATCTTACGGAAATATCTGATATACAGGTAGATCGGATTGAGCAGGAACAGATTCTGTCCAAACTGCGGGAAGCTCCCGATGTCATAAAAGATCGCAGACATATACATCAGGAGCATGGTAAAGATGCTGTACAGATACTGAATATCTCTGAAAAACAGATACAGCGCCGACAAAATCAGTCCCACACCCAAATTGAATACAACCAGGCAAACGATCGGGTACAGCAAAAAGATGAACTTCCACGTAATGGGAATTCCATTGATCACCACAAAAATAAAGTAGATGATCAGCGTCAGGCCGAAGTTGATCAGGGAGGATACGTTTTTGGAAAACAAAAACATATACTTGGGAACGTTCACTTTTGTAAAAATCTCGGCATTGTCCAAAAGCGCCGTCATGCCCTGGTTCGTTGCCTCATTGAAAAAGGAATACACAAGCTGCCCCGAAAACAGATAGATCGTATAATGCGGGATATCTGACCCCAGCAGGGAAGAAAACACAATATTCATGACCAGCAGAGTCAGAAGCGGAGAGAGCATACTCCAGCCGATTCCCAAAACCGTGCGCTTATATTTTTTTGTAAAATCGCGATGCACCAGCTGCTGAAATAGGAATCTGTGCTTTTGGAGTTTTTTGAAAGCATTAAAAATTGGTGGACTCATAACGTATACAACACCCTTTATTTCAAGGCTCCTTTAAAGTTATTTAATGCAAGCTCAAGCAAGTGTTCCTTTACTTTTTCAGGGTAGTCTTGCTTTGCAGATTCACATATGCCAGACACCCGATTCAAGAATTTATCTGTTGCCAGATCATTGGGAACCATGTTTTCAGAGCACCCCATCATGTCCAGTGCACTTTGCAATTTATGAATATCCGGACTGATTGCAACAAAGGGTCTATTCAGCATATATGCTGCTATTGAATGATGAAAGCGGCCTGTAATGACTGCTTCAGAATTAAAGATGCAATCTAACCATTCCTTTGTGGTTCTTACGGCCAGAAATTCAATGTTCAGGTTGCATTTTTCCTGCAGCTGCCGATAGGTATCCCTGTCTTTTGTGGCATCCGACATGTCAACGTCAGAAAACAAAAAGCATGGCTTTGCATTCGGAAATCTGCTTTGAAGTTCCGCCACCGCAGCAGCCAGGTTGTCAATATCTTGATCCGTTAATGCATTTCCCCCGGAAACTGTTATATACCGCGTCTCATTGCGGGTCGGATTATAGGAATCACGAATATATAAAGAAATGCAGTCAAACGACAATTCGCCTGCGCCAGGCAAAATCTCTCTTAGCACTTTCAAGGATGTTCTTTCACGCAGTGCAGCAAAATGAATCTCGCTATACACCAAACGAATAATCTCCCGGAAGTGGGACTCATTCAGCACTGCGTCCTGCTCTGTTTCTGCCTGCATACCGTTTCTCACACAGAGTGAATGGTTAATGATGCTGCATTTCTTTCCAAATCTTTTTGACGCGATATATGCAAAATAAAGCAAATTAAGCGTTCCGGCGCAATACTGTGTAATGCAGCCTTCCCCGTTGATCACGATCATTTTGCTCTTTTCAATATAATCCACCAATCGCAGGTTTCTTTGCAGCCAGATTTCAAAAAATTCATCAGACTCAAAATCCAATACCGTGCGGGGAAATACTTGAACATTCTCGCATAACAAAGGCATTGGCAAAACGCCCACCTTTTTTCCGGTCTCCTTCAGAGCCTTCAAAATAGCGCTGCTCGTTGCACTGGATCCATGATGATACGTATTCCAAGTATCATTTGCAAACAAAATTTCCACTTGTTCACAAACACTGGAGCTCAGTGCTTTTTGTATCTTATACATGTCTTCGCTATACATGCGCGACATATCCTTAATCGAGCTTTCTGCTTTCCAAACACGTGCATCCGTAGTCTCGTTGATCAGCTGCTCCGCCTTCCACACACGCGCATCCGTGGTCTCGTTGATCAGCTGCTCCGCCTTCCACACACGCGCATCCGTGGTCTCGTTGATCAGCTGCTCCGCCTTCCACACGCGCGTATCGGTAACTTGAAGGATATTCTTTTCACTTTCAGCTATACAGCTCTTGAGCTGATCCAGCAGGATCTGCCGCGTAAGATCCGCCTGCTGTCCCAGCTCACTTCTCAGCTGCTGTTCCAGCATACCAACCGTCGTTGTCAAACTCTGCAGCATTTGTCCGATCGTCTGCTGCTGCTTCTGAGTCTGTGCAATCACTTCTCCCGCAGTGAGCAGAGTCTTCTGGATCGTCTCGATCTGGGTGTTTTGCTGCTGGATTTTCACTTCCAGATCGTGATAGTAGTCATAGAGGTGCCCATCGACATCGTGCAAAGTCTGGAGGGTATCCTCCAGTATCCCATCCTGACGCCAAACGCTCTCCTGAATGCCGATCAGCCGATTTTCGTAGCGGATCCGGAACGGCCGATATAGCGGTTTCAGCAGTTTTTTGAGAATTTTTTTCAGGACTCCGCCGGAATCCTTCTGCTCTATGGCACGGGACACCCGATTCACTACGCTTTCCTTTTGGATGCCCGCCCATACTCTTCTTTCGTCAAGGACCTTGGAGAAAGCTTTTTCATCCACCGCCTTAACTTTTTTATTTTGCTCTTCAATCTGATCCAATAGCGCAGCTTCCCTGCGGCGCAGATCCTCCTGATCCTGGTTTTCATCCATAAACGGATTTTTCCACCCCGAGAGCAAAATCAAATCCTCATCAGGAATCTCAATTCCTATTGCCTGTTTTAAATTCCGCCGGACCAGCTTCTGTGCCTCAATATCGAGCATGTCCATCTTCTTGGCAGTAATATTT
>CAUWEK010000272.1:0-3425 GCA_963557435.1 uncultured Dysosmobacter sp. | reverse complement strand
ACTTCCAGCACCAGACGCATAATCTCATTGTAATCAGCCGCAAGGTTCTTCCCTTGGCATTGGAAACGGTGTAGCCGAAGTACTTTTGCAGTGTCTCCAGATCGCCCCGGTCCCAGGCCACCTCGATGGCGTGGCGGATAGCCCGCTCCACCCGGGAAGCCGTGGTGCCGAACCGCTTGGCCACCTCGGGATAGAGTACCTTCGTCACAGCGTTGATCACATCCATGTCCTCCACGGCGATCATAATGGCCTCCCGCAGGTACTGATAGCCTTTGATGTGGGCGGGCACGCCGATCTCGTGGATCACAGCGGTCACCAGGGTCTTCAGCTCCGGGGCCGACATCTGAGGCTCCGGCACGGCCGGCGTGCACACAGCGCCCATCCGCTCCAGCAGCGCCTCCATCTCGCAGGGCTTGGAGAAGAAAAAGCTCGCGCCCAGGCCCACCGCCTCACCTACTGCCTGCTCCGTGCACAGGGCAGAGAGTACGATGACCTTCGGTGCTCCCGCCTCCTGCAGTCGAAGCCGCTTCATGAGGGCAAAGCCGTCCATTCCGGGCAGCACCACGTCCATCAAAATAAGGTCCGGGTGCAGCTGCTCGCAAAGGCGCAGCGCCTCTGCGCCGTCTCCCGCGGAGCCAACCACGGTGAACCCCTCGGTTCCGTCGATCACATTCCGCAGCATGCCGCGGAATTCTTCATTGGCATCTGCCAGCAATACAGTTCTCCTGCTGTCCATGTCTTCCCTTTTCCTTTTCCAAAGTTTTTGGGCACCGGAGGCCGCTCCCCGGCGTGCCTTCCGCTGCGACGGATTCATGAAGCTTCAAATCACGTTTTCTATAAATTACCATAAACGGACACGTTTTGCAACGGGAAACTGTAAATAAATTCCAAAAATCATTCGACGCTTTTCACATTTTATCTCCAGAGTGGTAAACTGTCCCTTTTTTCCCGGCGGAATTTGTGGTAATGTGGTGATAAGAGGTGAAATTATGGAACTTTTGGAACAATTGGAGCGCTATGTCCCCTGGAATGAGCAGGAAGCGGCGGACCGCCGTGAGCTCCTTCGGCGGCTATATAGCGGCGAGCCGCTCTACACCCGGGAAAACGCCTCCGCCCACCTGACCGCCTCGGCCTGGGTGGTGAGTCCGGACCGGCAAAAGGTGCTCCTGGCCTATCACAATCTCTATGACTCCTGGGCCTGGCTGGGCGGTCACGCCGACGGGGAGCGGGATCTTCTCGCCGTTGCCCTGCGGGAGGTGCGGGAAGAGAGCGGGCTTGTGACCGTGGCGCCCGTCACGCCGGAGCTCTATTCCCTGGAAATCCTGACGGTGGACGGCCACGAAAAGCACGGCCGGTACGTCTCCTCTCACCTGCACCTGAATGTGACCTATCTGCTGGAGGCGGATCCGGCCCAGCCCATCCGCTGCAAGCTCGACGAAAACAGCCGCGTAGGCTGGTTCACGCCGGAGGAGGCCATCGCGGCTTCGTCAGAGCCCTGGTTCCGCCAGCGGATCTACTCCAAACTCAACGACAAGCTCTCCCGCTTTCCGACCCGGTAAAGGGGCTATTGCACCGCCTTTCGCCCAAAGGGGATAAACAGCAGCGGGGCAAAGCAGGCGGCGATGGTGGAAAATACAAGGTGATCGGTCAGCCGAAGAAGCCAGGAGGAAATCGTCCCCGTCCAGTTGAAAAACTTGGCCAGCTGCATGCTGAGGGAAAGGGGGAACGACGGGACCGTCAGCTGCAAAATCACCACGGCGAGATAGACCGCGGAAATGATCCCTGCGGAAACGGCGATCTCCGTCCGGGTCATGGAGCGCAAGGCCCACAGCCCACCCAGGGCCAGCACGATCAAAAACAGTGCCCCGTCAAAAATCGCGGCGCGGACCGGATCGGCGGACACGTTGGTGACCCCGTCGGCCCCCACGGTCCGGACCGTGAAAAAGGCGCCGCCCAGGTATACCGTCACATAAAAACTCACATAGCTGGAAATCAGGCAAAAAAACGGGACTCTCCAAAGGGTGCGCAGGCGGATGTGCATCGTGATCCCTCCCTGTTTTGTTGTCTTCTTTCAGTATAGCATATGTACAACGCAAACGGCAGAGGCAAATCGCCCCTGTCGCTCGTTTATTTTGCCGCTTTCGGCATAGTTTCAGGAAAAATTCCATATCCTTTGGTTGAAGCAACGCGCCGAGCGTGTTTTGTTCTATTCCAGTTCTTCCCCAAAAAAGTCGACTTCCACCAGATAGACAAAATCGCCAGGCGTCCGGACCGCGCGGGCCCTGTCCTTCCACCACACGGTGGTCTCATCGGCGGCCACTGTGACGGTCCGCCCGTCCCGGAGTTCATAGGTGATCTCAACGGCATCCTCCCGGCTCCCCTCCGGTTTTTCCAGCAGGGAGTACTTCAAAAATCCGGTCAGCGCCACCGCAAGATCGATGGACTCCGCATCGGTATAGGTTTTCACGGTATCCGTGATGCGGGGGCAGGAGACCGTGACCTCGCAGACCTCCTCGGCTTTGGGGATGCCGAACAGCCACATGCCGTCCTTGACGATGGAAATAAACGCAAACAGGATGGCCAGGCGGACCAGGTCCAAGCTCCATTGTTTGATCCGGCGCTTCCACTTGCGGTTCATTCGGATCCCTCCTCCCGTTCCTCTTGCGGATCTGTGCCTGTATTCTATCATACTGCCTGCCGCTGTCAAGGACAGCCCCAAAAACGATGTAAGGGCAGCCCGCAGGCTGCCCTTTGCGGTCACTCGGCCGCTTCCAGCATAGTTTCGAGGAAAATTCCATATCCTTTGGTTGGATCATTCAGCAGCACGTGGGTCACGGCGCCCACAAATTTCCCGTTTTGGAGAATGGGACTGCCGCTCATGCCCTGGACGATGCCGCCGGTGGCCGCGATCAGCTCCGGATCGGTGACACGGAGCACCATGTCCCGGCCGTCGGCAGACTTGCCGGCACTGAGGATCTCGATATCATAGGAGCAGATCTCGTCGCCTTCCACGTTGGAGAGGATGGTGGCCGGCCCCGGCACCACCTCGTCCGCCGCGGCAACAGGCAGGGCCTCGCCCACATCCCAGCAGGAGGCGTCAGCCTCCAGATGGCCGAATACGCCGCTTTGGGTATTGGCGTACAGGGTACCCAGGTCGCCGCTGAGGTCAAAATCGCCCCGCAGCTCACCGGCGCTGCCCGCCTCACCCTTCTTCACAGCCTTCACCGTGGACGGCAGGATGGAGCCGGAGGAAAACGGCATCAGCTGGGCGGTATCCACATCGGCGATGCCGTGGCCCAGGGCGCCGAAAGCCCCGGTGGCGGGATCATAATAGGTGACGGTGCCGATGCCGGCCATGGAGTCCCGGATCCAGGCGCCGATGGAATAGGTCCCCTGTTCATTTTTTTCCGGAGACACACTAAGTT
>CAUWEK010000271.1:0-3440 GCA_963557435.1 uncultured Dysosmobacter sp. | reverse complement strand
TCGGAGCAGCATTCCACGAAGAACGCTGCCGGCGCATTCAGAAATGAACAAGAAATGCGCAAATGCTATAACCGATTTCATCAAACCATTTGTGTATCACAGCAAATCCGGGACAATTTTTGCCAGATACTGGCTTTTCAAAAGCCTTGCCAGGTTCTGTATAATACTGTAGAATCTCAAAAAATTTTAGAATATGCGCAGAAACCCGCTCCAGAACTGGTCGTTGATGGTAATTTCCGGCTAATTGCTGTTGGAACACTGAAGAAATCAAAAGGATATATGCGGCTTCTCCGAATTGTCAAACGCTTATTGGATGAACAGCATCAAATCCACCTATATATTCTGGGCATTGGTCCACTATCAAAAGAAATAAAAAGTTTTATCTCAGGAAATCATCTTGATAATGCGGTCACGCTTCTAGGATATCAGGCCAACCCCTACAAATACGTGCGTAAGTGTGACCTTTTCATCTCCGCAAGTTTCTCTGAGGGATTCTCTACTGCAGCCACTGAGGCACTGATTGTTGGAACACCTGTCATTACCACCAATGTACCCGGTATGTCAGAGATGCTAGGCGACAACAAATACGGGATTATTACAGAAAATGATGAAGAATCGCTGTACATTGGGATACGGGATCTACTCACTACCCCTGGGAAACTAGCACACTATCAAAGTATGGCTAGAGAACGTGGCAGCTTTTTCAGCACTGAGAAAACCGTACAAGCGACGGAGGAAATGCTAATGAAGGTGTGGAAAGAAAAATTATGATCTATTTTCTGAAGCGGATACTCTATCGGATTCGCGGTGAATACACCACGGAGCAGTTAATTTCCATGGGCATGCGAGTCGGAAAAAACTTCAAACGCCTACACGGGGTAATTCTTGATCCATCCCACTGCTGGCTTATTGAAATTGGAGACAATGTGACCATGGCGCCGAGAGTGCATATCTTGTGCCACGATGCGAGTACTAAGCATTTTCTGAACTATACAAAGATTGGTCGTGTCCGTATTGGGAACAATGTGTTTATAGGTGCTTCTGCTGTAGTCCTTCCAGGGGTGACCATCGGAGATAACGTGATTATCGGGGCAAACAGCACAGTCACGCACAATATTCCCAGCGGAATGGTAGCAGTCGGCTCTCCGGCGCGTATTCTGTGCAGTACGGAGCAATATTTGGAGAAAGAACGTGCCTATATGGTAGATGCGCCATGCTATGGAGAAGAATATACGCTGCGAAAAAATGTTGGCATAGAGAAAAAACAGCAAATGTTTCGGGATCTGGAACAGACGATGGGATATGTGGAGTAATGAATGAAGAACGGATCAGTATTATAGTTCCCGCCTATAACATCGAACCATATATTTCCCGATGTCTGGAGAGCTTATGTGGTCAGACGCACAAAAATCTGGAGATTATTGTTGTGGATGACGGCTCTTGTGATGGCACCGGGGAACTCTTAAATCGCTGGGTGATTCGGGACAATCGTATTCTCATTATCCACCAGCGCAACAGCGGTGTGACATGTGCACGCTTTGCAGGAATGGAACGTGCATCTGGCACATACATCGGCTTTGTGGACGGAGATGACGTTGCTGAGCCCGATATGTTTGAGATGTTGCTTTCCGACGCAAAAACATACCATGCTGATATCGCACATTGCGGATATCAAATGTTTTTTCCAGATGGACATGTCGATAATTATTACGGTAGCAGGCAGATTGTGGAGCAGAATTGGGGAAAGGGACTGATCGATCTTCTGGAAGGGACAACTGTAGAGCCGGGACTATGTAATAAGCTCTATCACCGCTCACTTATTGAAAGGCTCCTCCAGGATCCCAGAATGGATAAAAGCATACGGATCCATGAAGATCTGCTTATGAACTTTCTCCTGTTTTCATATGCGCATAAAAGTGTTTTCCGAGACGAATGTAAGTATCACTATATGCTGCGAAAAGGATCAGCAGCTACGTCGAAACGACAGCCGTATAAACTCACGGACCCACAGCGGGTGGCTGAACAGATCTGTCTTGAAACGGCGAAAAATTCTCGACTATATCCTGCAGCCCTGCGCCACTATGTGCGCATCCTGATAGGCAATACCATGCAGACGGAATATCCTGAGATTGCAAAAGAGGCCCTGCGCCGTTTGAAGCAGCAGCAAGCGTTAGGGTCATTTAGGGATCTGCCAACTAAAGAGCGGTGCATGGCACAACTCGTTGCAAATGCAAAGCCGCTATACCGTATGGTCCGATGGGGATATGAGAAAATTACAAGAATTAATCACAAATATGATGTATAAGGAGCGAGCATGATTAGCGTCATTGTGCCGGTCTACAAGGTAGAAAAATACCTGGACCAGTGTGTTGCGTCTATTGTATCTCAGTCCTTTTCGGATTTAGAGATCATTTTGGTCGATGATGGCTCCCCTGACAACTGCCCTGCCATGTGCGACGCTTGGGCAAAGCGGGATTCCCGCATCCGCGTAATCCATAAAGAAAACGGCGGTCTTTCTGATGCCCGAAATGCAGGAATGGCAGCCGCAAAAGGATCGTTTATTGGCTTTGTTGACAGCGACGACATCATTCCTCCCGAAATGTATCAAGTTCTGTTTTCTTTACTAAAGCAAGATGACAGCGATATTGCCGCTTGCGGTATAAAGCAATTTGGGGACAAGGGCGCCTCACTTCATACTATGACATCTTCAGGGAAATATTGTTTCACCACTGAAGAAGCTCTGCATGAGTTGATATTGGAACGCCATTTGAAACAGCCCGTTTGGTATAAACTGTATCGCCGGGCAACCATTATAAATATTCCGTTTCCTGTTGGAAAATATCATGAGGATGTTTTCTGGAGCTACCAGGCAATTGGGGCTGCTCGCCGTGTATCTGTTGTTGACTCTCCATATTATTTATATCGACAGCGTGTCGACAGCATTATGGGCACAGTATTTTCTACCAAAAGATTTGATGTTCTGGAAGCCTATATGCAGCGTCAACACTATTTGGAACTACATTTTCCGAGCTTAGTTGAAATAGCCGCAGTAAGTACATGGTTTCAATGTATGTATTTATACCAGCAAAGTCTGTTGCATTTATCTAGTAATATATCATTTAAGTATCTTCAAAACATTTTGTCTTTCTGCCAGTCTTTGCGTCCTCTTGTGTCGGCTAAATATGTATACAATTTTAAACAAAAACTTTGGCTGATCATATCAAAATCAAATTTTGAACTTGCTTGCCAATTAAGAAACCTATTAAAAATTGGCTTTTGATTCAAACAGCTTATTTTGTACTTTTAAAAATTGAAACCAGTCTTCAATATTTTACACAACATATCTATGAAAGTCTCTATTATTGTTCCTGTCTATCTTGCTCAAAATCACCTTTCTTATTGCATCGACAGTATTTTGAGCCAGACGGAACCTGATTTCG
>CAUWEK010000270.1:0-3456 GCA_963557435.1 uncultured Dysosmobacter sp. | reverse complement strand
CAACTACTGCCTGGACGCCGGCGCCGACGCCGTCATGATCCTGCCGCCCTATTACTTCCACTTCGCCGCCGAGGCCCTGCTGCAGTACTATGACCGGCTGGCCAGCCAGATCCACGGCGATATCTATATCTACAATTTCCCCGACAACACCGGCTACACCATTCCCGCCGAGACGGTGCTGGCCCTGGCCAAGATCCATCCCAACATCGTGGGCATGAAGGACACCATCTCCGGCATGGACCATACCCGGGAGCTGATCAAGGTGGTCAAGTCCCACATCCCCACCTTTGAGATCTACTCCGGCTTTGACGACAACTTTGCCCACAATGTGCTGGCGGGCGGCAACGGCTGTATCGGCGCGCTGAGCAACGTGGTGCCCGAGATCTGCTCCGCCTGGGTGAAGGCGTTCCGGGAAAACGATCTGGCCGGCATTGCCAAGGGCCAGCAGTCCATCGACCGGCTCATGGACCTCTATGCCGTCCGCAGCCCGTTCCTGCCTGTCATCAAGGAGGCCTGCAAGCTTCGGGGCATTGCCGCCACCAGCGCCGGTACCTTCCCCATGCCCAACGCCACCGTGGAGGACGACGCCAAGATCCTGGAGCTGCTGCGCCGGGAGGGCGTGCAGTGATCCGAGGGGTCACAAACAGCAAAAAAACGCACTTTTTCGCCGGGCCGCATTCTGCGGCCCGGCCGTTTTTTGCCATTTTCCGGGTGGGGAGAAAAACATGTACAAAAAAAGGGGAGATTTCTATGAAACTTCCCGATTTACAAACGGCTCTGGATTTGCGATGATAGTCATCGTGCCGCGCCCGGACAAAAAGCCGGGCGGAAGTGGTAAAAGCAACTTTGACACGATATCTTGTGTGTTATAATAAATCCAACACAACATAGGAGAAGGAACACGGAAAGACGGAGGGAACATATGACAGTCATCAAACGAAACGGCACAGAGGTGGATTTTGACATTGACAAGATCGTTTCCGCTGTGAGCAAAGCCAATGACAGCGTGGGGGAGGAGGCCCGCCTGACGCCCCTGCAGATCCGGCGTATCGCGGAATTTGTGGAGCTCAGCTGCCTGAAGATGAACCGCGCTCCCTCTGTGGAGGAGATCCAGGATCTGGTGGAGTATCAGATCATGGCCCACGGGGCCTACGAGGTGGCCAAGCACTATGTCACCTACCGCTATACCCGCTCCCTGGTCCGCCGCAGCAACACCACCGACGAGAAGATCCTCAGCCTCATCGAGTGCTGCAACGAGGAGGCCAAGCAGGAAAACTCCAATAAAAACCCGGTGGTCAACTCCACCCAGCGGGACTATATGGCCGGCGAGGTGAGCCGGGACCTGAGCGAGCGGCTGCTGCTGCCGCCGGACATCGTGGAGGCCCACAAGGAGGGCATCATCCACTTCCACGACTCCGATTACTACGCCCAGCACATGCACAACTGCGATCTGGTGAACCTGGAGGACATGCTGCAAAACGGCACCGTCATCACCGGCACCCTCATCGAGCGGCCCCACAGCTTCTCCACCGCCTGCAACATCGCCACCCAGATCATCGCCCAGGTGGCCTCCAACCAGTACGGCGGCCAGTCCATCTCCCTGGCCCACCTGGCGCCCTTTGTGGACGTGAGCCGCAAAAAGATCCGCAAGATCGTGGAGCAGGAGATGGAGACCCTGGGCATCCAGCCCAGCGAGGAGAAGATGCACCAGCTGGTGGAGACCCGCCTGCGGGACGAGGTGCGCCGGGGCGTGCAGACCATCCAGTATCAGGTGCTCACGCTGCTGACCACCAACGGACAGGCTCCCTTCGTCACCGTATTCATGTATCTGGGCGAGGCCAAGAATGACCAGGAGCGCAGAGACCTGGCCCTCATCATCGAGGAGACTCTGGAGCAGCGCTACCAGGGCGTCAAAAACGAGGACGGCGTGTGGATCACCCCCGCCTTCCCCAAGCTCATCTATGTGCTGGAGGAGGACAACATCCACGAGGACTCCCCCTACTACTACCTGACGAAGCTGGCCGCCAAGTGCACCGCCCGGCGGATGGTCCCCGACTACATCTCCGCCAAGAAGATGCTGGAGCTCAAGGGCGACGTGTATACCTGCATGGGCTGCCGCTCCTTCCTGACCCCGGACCGGTTCACTGACGCGGGCATCGGCAATATCGCCAACGCCGGCAACTATGAGCCCGGCAAGCACAAGTACTACGGCCGGTTCAACCAGGGCGTGGTGACCATCAACCTGCCCGACGTGGCCCTTTCCTCCGGCGGAGATCTGGAGAAGTTCTGGTCCATCTTTGACGAGCGGCTGGAGCTGTGCCACCGGGCGCTCCTGTGCCGCCACGAGCGGCTCAAGGGGACGCTCTCCGACGTGGCCCCCATTTTGTGGCAGTACGGCGCCTGCGCCCGCCTGAAAAAGGGCGAGACCATCGATGAGCTGCTCTACCACGGCTATTCCACCATCTCCCTGGGCTACGCGGGCCTTTACGAGTGCGTCAAGTACATGACCGGCAAGAGCCACACGGACCCGGAGGCCACGCCCTTCGCCCTCGACGTCATGCAGCACATGAACGACGCGTGCAAGAAGTGGAAGGAGGAGAGCGACATCGACTTCTCCCTCTACGGTACGCCCCTGGAGTCCACCACCTACAAGTTCGCCAAGTGCCTCCAGCGCCGCTTCGGCATCATTGAGGGCATCACGGACAAGGGTTATATCACCAACAGCTACCACGTCCACGTCACCGAGGAGATCAACGCCTTCGACAAGCTCAAGTTCGAGGCCCAGTTCCAGCACCTCTCTCCCGGCGGCGCCATCAGCTATGTGGAAGTGCCCGACATGCAGAACAACCTGGAGGCGGTGCTCTCAGTGATGCGGTTCATCTATGACAACATCATCTATGCCGAGCTGAACACCAAGAGCGATTACTGCCAGGTGTGCGGCTGGGACGGCGAGATCCAGATCGTGGAGGAAAACGGCAAGCTCATCTGGAAGTGCCCCAAGTGCGGCAACACCGACCAGGACAAGATGAACGTGGCCCGGCGTACCTGCGGTTATATCGGCACCCAGTTCTGGAACCAGGGCCGCACCCAGGAGATCCGGGACCGGGTACTCCACCTTTAAGCTTGTTCCAGGGGGACAGCGTCCCCCCTGGATACGCAAGGACCCCGGCGCCGGGCGCCGCAGTCCTTGCGATACCCCCCTCGCCCGCTCACGGAGCGGGCGGCTGTGGCCGCAGCGGCCACAGGCGTCGGTGTGCCGTGCAGGCGCATGTCCTGCCCGGCAAGGATTTTAAATGTACCCGCCTGCTGTCCGGGGCGTATTTGGAGGAACGGTCATGCACTACGGAGAGATCAAAAACTGTGATATCGCCAACGGCGAGGGCGTGCGGGTGACGCTGTTCGTGTCCGGCTGCACCAACCGCTGTTCCCATTGCTTCCAGCCCCAGACCTGGGCCT
>CAUWEK010000269.1:0-3487 GCA_963557435.1 uncultured Dysosmobacter sp. | reverse complement strand
TTTCCTCTCTGCCGCAGTGCTCACCGCGGCGACAGCTTGGTTAGAATACCACGCCCTCCCACTTTTGTCAACACCTTTTTCCAAATTTTTTAATAGCTGGGTTCTTTTCCGCTTATAACGCGTCTTTTCTTCCTGTGACACCTATTATAATATGGAAATTCCCTGTGCAAACCAGGGCACCAGTGTTATAATGTCCCATATAAAACAGTTGATTCCCATTTAGGAGTGATTTTTTGCTGATCCAACGCATGGCCGCCTCTTTTGGCCGCCTTCAAAACGATACACTGGAGCTGCAGCCGGGCCTGAACATCCTGCAGGCCCCCAATGAAACCGGGAAATCCACCTGGTGCGCGTTTTTGCTCTCCATGCTCTATGGCATCAACAGCCGGGAGCGGGACCGCCCCGGTGCCCCGGCGGACAAAAACCGCTACGCCCCCTGGTCCGGTGCCCTCATGGCCGGACGGGTGGACTGCCGCTGGAACGGCCGGGACATTACTCTCATGCGGGCCACCCGGCGCCAGGGCACGCCCATGGGGGAATTCAAAGCCCTCTATGCCGGTACCGGGGACATCGTGCCCGGCCTCACCGGCCAGAACTGCGGCGAGACGCTGCTGGGCGTGACCCGGGAGGTATATGAGCGCAGCGCCTTCATCCGGCAGTCGGGCCTGGCCGTCTCCCGGGACGCGGAGCTGGAACGACGCATCGCCGCGCTGCTCACCTCCGGCGAGGAGGATGTATCCTTTTCCGAGGCGGCCGCCGCGCTGAAAAAGCAGCTCAACCGCCGCCGCCACAACAAAACCGGCCAGATCCCCACCCTGGAAGCCCAGCTGGAGGAGCTGCGCTCCGCGCTGGAGCAAAGCGACGCTCTGGCCGGACAGCTGGAGCAGTCCCGCCAGGAGGCCCAGGCTCTGGATCAGCGGGTACAGTCCCTTTCGGAGGAACTGGAAGCCTGGGACCGCTGGGAAAACGCCCAGCGCAGCCAGTCTTTGGACAAACTCCGCCAGGAGGCAGAGGACGCCCGGGCCCAGGCAGATGCCTTGCGCACCCAGCTGGAGCAAGAGCGCATTCCCGGCGGCGATGTGATTGCCCGTCTGCGGGGCGCCATCGTGAATCTGGAGACCACCCGCAAGGCCCTGCGCAAAGCCCGGGAAGAACGGGACGAGGCTATGAAGGCGGTATTGCGGGCCGAGGATGCCGTCAGCAAAAGTCCCTTTGCCGGGCAGACACCGGAGCAGGTCCAGCGTCAGCTGGACACCCCGCCGGAAGGCCGTACCTCCTATACCGGCGCCGCCGTGCTGGGCATTGCCGGCGCTGCCGCCGGCGCTCTGACCGGTTGGGGCCTGCGCGCCCAGGGCATGGCTCTTTCCCTGGGCCTTGCCGCGGCGATCCTGTTTTTTACCGCCTTCGGCGTGTTCTTCCTGATCCGCAGTCAAAAGCGCAAGGCGCGTCTTTCCGCGCTGACCCGGCGCTACGGCACTGCCGACACCGATCAGATCGCCCGTATGGCAGAGAAATACCGCGCACTGTGCCAGGCCCGGGACGAGGCCCAGGAGACCCTGCGGTCCAAGTCCGCCGCCGCGGATGCCCTGTACGCCACCCTCTCTTCCAATGAACAGGGGATTTTGCTGGAGGTGCGGCGCTTTGCCCCCACGGCCTTTGATATCCCCACCGCGGACCTGCTGCTGCGGCGCTGCGCCCAGCGGCGCAAGGAGCTGACGGAGGCCGAGTCCGCCGCCCGGGAGGCGGCTCTGCGAGCGGAGACCCTGTCCCAAAACGGCGGCAGGCCCCAGACTCCAGGCAGCGCCGCCCGTCCTGCCCGGAGCCGGGAGGTCATCGGCCAGGAACTGGCCCAGGCGCAGGAAGCCCGCGCCGCCGCCCGCAGCGCGGCGGACCACCTGGCCGGGCAGCTCCATGCCGCCGGAGACCAGGTGGTGCTGCAAAGCCAGATCCGCACTCTCACTGACCGCCGCGACGCCCTGGAGGCGGAGTACGCCGCCCTGTCGGAGGCGCTGGAGGCCCTGGAACAGGCGGGCACCGAGCTGCAGGGCCGGTTTTCCCCGGCTCTCGGCCGCCGGGCCGCGGAGATCTTCCGCGCCCTCACCGGCGGGCGCTACACCGGCGTGGTGCTGGACCGGGACTTCCGCGTCTGCGCCCAGCCGGAGGGTGAACAGCTCTATCGGGACGCCCCCTTTCTCTCCGCCGGCACCGTGGATCAGCTGTATCTGGCAGTGCGTCTGGCGGTGTGTGATCTGGCGCTGCCCCAGGAGGACCCGGCACCCCTGATCCTGGATGACGCCCTGACTGCCTTTGACGACGAACGGTGCGCCGCCGCCCTCACCTATTTGAAAGGCGAGGCAAAGAAGCGCCAGATCCTCCTCTTCACCTGTCACAGCCGGGAAGCGGAATTTTTTGCCGGAGACGGGGAAGTTTCCGTTCAGCGGTTGACGGCGTCGCCGCGGCAGGTATAAGATAGGCTGTACCGGGTACGCCCGGCCACATACAGATGGAATTACGCAAAAGCGAAAAAGGAGATATACACGTATGAGTGAATGCACCCACAATTGCTCCACCTGCGGTGAAAGCTGCAGCGAGCGCCAGGAGCCTCAGTCCCTCCTGAAAGAGCACAATCCCGCCGCCAAGATCGGCAAGGTCTACGGCATCGTCTCCGGCAAGGGCGGCGTGGGCAAGTCCATGGTCACCAGCCAGCTGGCCGTCACCATGCGCCGCCGGGGCTACGCCGTGGGCGTGCTGGACGCGGACATCACCGGTCCCTCCATCCCCAAGGCCTTCGGCGTTCATGGCCAGGCCATGGGCAGTGAGCAGGGCCTCTACCCCATGGAGTCCCGCACGGGTATCCAGATCATGTCCACCAATCTGCTGCTGCCCAACGAGACCGACCCCGTCATCTGGCGCGGCCCCGTCATCTCCGGCGTGGTGCAGCAGTTCTGGACGGACGTGCTGTGGAACTGCGACTACCTGTTCGTGGACATGCCTCCGGGAACCGGTGACGTGTCCCTCTCCGTGTTCCAGTCCATTCCCCTGGACGGCATCATCGTGGTGGCCTCTCCCCAGGAGCTGGTGAGCATGGTGGTGGAAAAGGCTGTGAAGATGGCCGAGATGATGGAAGTGCCCATCCTGGGCCTGGTGGAGAACATGAGCTATGTGGCCTGCCCCGACTGCGGCAAGAAGATCCACCTCTTCGGCGAGGGCAAGACCGCCGAGGCCGCCCAGCGGCACCACCTGCCTCTGCTGGCGGAGATGCCCATCGACCCGGCTCTGGCCGCTCTGACCGACAAGGGCGACATCGAATCCTTCCAGGGCCAGTGGCTGGACGCCGCTGCCGACAAGCTGGAGGGCAAATAACACTCCGGCCGCGCCGTGTTCGCCCACGGCGCGGCCTTTCGCGCATTTTGTCCGTCATGCCAAGACCGCAGGGGGAGAGTTTTTTCTTTTTGTGGGGAAAAACAGTTGCAAATCCAAGGATTAT
>CAUWEK010000268.1:0-3491 GCA_963557435.1 uncultured Dysosmobacter sp. | reverse complement strand
CTTGGCCAGGGCAATCTGGCAGCGGGAGCGGACCAGGTTGTGCTCGGGGTAGTTGATCTTGAAATAGGGGTCTCCCTGGATGTAGTCGTCCAGAAAGCGAACGGACAGCTCCGCCGTCAGCGCCAGGCAGCTCTGGGCCAGAGTATCGATCTCCGTCCGGGTCAGGGCGGCGGCGGTGTTTTTCAAAAAGCCGTCGGCAAAGGCCTCGAAGACTTCCAGGTCCACTCCGGCCTTCTCCGGCTGGGGGCAGTCCTCCTCCACAAAATTGGCGGCAAACCGGATGGCGTCGCCGAAGTCGTGGCCCACCACCCCGGGCATGACCGTGTCCAGGTCAATGACCACCAGCGCCCGCTTTGTCTCCTGGTCAAAGAGGACATTGTTGATCTTCGTGTCGTTGTGGGTCACCCGCAGGGGCAGCTTCCCCTGCCGGTACAGGTCCGTCAGCACGCAGGCCTTGTCCCGGATGGAGCGGAGATACTCCAGCTCCTCCCGGACCTGGTCGACCCGCCCCAGCAGGTCCTCCTTCACATCCCGCTCCAGCTTTTCGTACCGCCAGGGGGTGTTGTGGAAGTTCACGATGGTCTCATACAGCTGGGCCGGATCAAAGTCGCTCAGCTGCATCTGGAACTCGCCGAAGGCCTCCCCGGCGTTGTGGATGGCGTCCAGGTCCATCTCCACACAGGAATCCGACGGGATGTAGTTGAACAGCCGCCAGAAGCCGTCCGTATCCACAAAGTAAGTCTTGCGGTCAATGGTGTGGTGAAAATGCAGCGCCGTCTGGCCGGGTTTTTTCGCCCGGATGTGCTCGGTCACCCGGTCGATGTTCTCCATCACCTGGATGGGGTTTTTATATACATAGGTGTTGACTCTCTGGACGATATAGCTTTTCGGCTGTCCGTCCGGCCGAATAAAGTTGACTTTATAGGTGTGGTTGATGTTGCCCACGCTGATCTCCTCGTAGGACACCCACTGGCCCTCGATTCGGAACGCGCGGCAGACCCGCTTGAGCTGGTCGGTCATTGGTGATTCTCCCTCTTTTGTCTTTCTTTGCTATGCGCCCGTCCAATTTTATGCGAAACCAGGCGAAATTGCAATGTGTTTCTCAAAAAATCATCCATCCTGCGTCCGCTGCTGCTCAGATCGGCGGCACGGCAAAGAGGATGTTCCCGGAAAATTCGACGGCTTTACATGCTCGCATGAAAATTTATTTACATTTTACCATGCCGTGTACGACGTTTTTACACCTTCCCTGCTACACTGTGACCATGCGAGAAAAGCGCATCACAAATTGGGAGGAATTTTCATATGAGTACCGTGCAAAAGAATGCTGCCACGCAGTCTCAAAAGCTGATGGTCTTTGTTTTGTCCATGTCCCTGTACGGGCTGGCCACTTTGTTCACCGAGCTAATCCCCAAGTTCCAGATCGGACTGGTGGAACTGTCCGTGGAGTATTTCCTGTTCATCCCCCTGACCCTGGCCATGCTTTTTGATCCCCTGTCCGCGGCCCTGGGCGCCGCCACCGGTGAGCTGGTGTTCAGCGAGATCATGCTGGGCCAGTTCGGCGGCCTGGGCGAGCTGGAAAAGTTCCTGACCGTCACCATCGGCGTGTACATCGCCGGGCGGCTGGTGAAGGACCCCAAAAACCGCCTGACGGTGGGCGTGGCCGCCATCACCGGCACCGCCGCCCAGCTGCTCATGGGCACCATCGTGGATATCGCCAAGGTGCAGTTCGCCGTGGAGGACTTTGAGGCGGTGGAAGGCCTGCCCGAGAGCGTTTTTGCCACCGAGGGCTTCGCCTTCTGCAACGACCTGCTCTTCTCCGGCATCCTCTTTTGCCTGCTGCCCACGCTGTACCTGGTGCCCCGTCTGTACGGCAAGATCGAGCCGCTGCTGGGCATGGCGCCCCGCACCGCCGACAGCGCCGTGGCCGGACTGAGCCCCAAGGCCATCGCCGTGTGTGCCGTCGGCTTTGTGTGCGCCGTGGTGGCTGAGCTGGCCGCCACCGCCGGCATGTCTCTTATCGACTGGGAGGCCCAGTGGGCCGAGAGCGGCACCGCCATGGCCGTGGGCATGGCTGCCGCCGCCGCGCTGGCCGTGGTCATCCTGCTGGTCATGAAAAAGAACGGGGAAAGGAACATGGCCTGCTGATATGAACGCGGTTGAGATCCACAGCCTGACCTATACCTATCCGGGCGCCGCCCGCCCCACCCTCAAAGACATCTCGCTTCAGATCGAAAAAGGGGACTTCCTGGCAGTCGTTGGAAACAACGGCTGCGGGAAGTCCACCCTTTGCAAAGCCCTCAACGGCCTGATCCCCCACTTTATCACCGGAGACTTCCAGGGGCAGGTGCAGGTGGAGGGCCTGGACACTCTGAAAAGCGACGTGGGCGCCCTGGCCCAGAAGGTGGGCTACGTCTACCAGGACTTTGAAAACCAGATCGTCCGGCCCACCGTGCTGGACGACGCCTCCTACGCCTGCTTGAACTACGGCTTTGCCGACTATCTTGCCCGGGGGCGGCAGGCGCTGCGCCAGTGCGGCCTGGAGGGCCGGGAGGAGGAGTACATCTGGCAGCTGTCCGGCGGCCAGACCCACCTGCTGGCCCTAGCCGGCGCGGTGTCCCTCAGCCCCGACGTGCTGATCCTGGACGAGCCCATCGCCCAGCTGGACCCCATGCACGCCGACCGGATCTACGCAGTACTGCGTCAGCTCAACGAGGTGCACGGAAAGACCATCATCGTCATCGAGCACCACACCGAGTACATTGCCGATTTCTGCAAGCATGTGCTGCTGATGAAGGACGGCCAGGTCCAGTGGCTGCTGCCCACGGCGCAGGCCCTGCAGCGGGTGGAGGAACTGGAAGCGTGCAACATCTTCCCGCCCCAGGTGACCCAGGCGGCCCACCGCCTGCGCCGGGCCGGACGGCTTCCGGCCGATACGCCCCTGCCCACCACGGTGGCCGAGGGGACGGAAGTCTTTTCCCGCCTTGTCTATCGCCCCGCCCCCGCCGTTCCCGTCCCCAGACCGACGGGGACACCTGCCGTCTCCTTCCAAGACGTCTCCCTCTCCTACCGCTCGGTAAAAGGGGAGCCCCGCACCGTCTTTGACGGGCTGGACCTGGAGATCCGGGAAGGGGAAAAGGTGGCGCTCATCGGCTCCAACGGCGCGGGCAAGTCCACGCTCATGAAAATGATGGTGGGCCTGCTGCGTCCCCAGAGCGGTACGGTGTCCCTTCTGGGCACGCCCATCGGGGAGAAAAAGGCGGAGGACCTGTCCCGTCAGATCTCCCTGGTGTACCAGAACCCCGAGCAGATGTTCATCAAGGACTCCATCCGCGCCGACATCGCCTACGCCATGCAGGTGCGGGGCGTTGCCGACTGGCAGGCGCGCACCGACGCCCTGCTGGAGCGGTTCCGGCTCAAAGCGCTTCAGGACCGGGACGGGCGGCTCATGTCGGGCGGGCAGATGCGCCGGGCCAGCCTGGCCATCGGTG
>CAUWEK010000267.1:0-3534 GCA_963557435.1 uncultured Dysosmobacter sp. | reverse complement strand
GCACACCGTCGCCGGAGCAGGCCTCGCACCGGCCGCCCCGGACGTTGAAGCTGAAGCGGCCCGGCCCGTAGCCCCGGCTCTTGGCCTCCTGGGTGGAGGCGAACAGGTCCCGGATGTCGTTGAACAATCCCGTATAGGTGGCGGGGTTGGACCGGGGCGTGCGGCCGATGGGGCTCTGGTCAATGTCCACCACCTTGTCCAGCTGGTCGATGCCCTCGATGCGCTCGCACTTGCCGGGATGCACCTTCATGCGCATGAGCTCCGCGCCCAGGCGCTTGAAGAGCACCTCGTTGACAAGAGAGCTCTTGCCGCTGCCGGAGACGCCGGTGACCACCGTCAGCGTCCCCAGGGGGAACTCCACATCGATGCCCCGGAGGTTGTTCTCCGCTGCGCCCACAACTTTGAGCACCTTGCCGTTGCCGGGGCGCCGCTGGGCGGGCACGGGGATCTTTTTCTTGCCGGAGAGGTACTGGCCTGTCAGGCTGTTGGGGTTGGCCATGACCTCCTCCGGTGTGCCGGCGGCCACCACCTCGCCGCCGTGGATACCGGCGCCGGGGCCGATGTCGATGAGGTAATCCGCCGCGCGCATGGTATCCTCGTCGTGCTCCACCACCAACAGGGTGTTGCCCAGGTCCCGGAGGCTTTGCAGCGTTGCAAGCAGTTTGTCGTTGTCCCGCTGGTGCAGGCCGATGGAGGGCTCGTCCAGGATATAGAGCACCCCCATCAGGCTGGAACCGATCTGGGTGGCGAGCCGGATGCGCTGGCTCTCGCCGCCGGACAAAGTGGCGGCGCTGCGGCTGAGGGTCAGATAGCCCAGGCCCACGGACTGCAAAAAGCCCAGCCGGGAGCGGATCTCCTTGAGGATGCGCCCGGCGATGCGCAGCTGCTGCTCCGTCAGCTCCAACTTCTCCACCCAGCGAAGCTCCTCGTCCACGGACATGGTGGTGTACTGGTAGATGTCCAGGTCCCCCACGGTGACCGCCAGGGACTCCTTTTTCAGCCGCCGGCCCCGGCAGTCCGGACAGGGGCTCTGGGCCATCAGCTCCTCCAGCTCCCGCTTGCTGGCGTCGCTCTGGGTCTCCCGGTAGCGCCGCTCGATATTGGTGCACACGCCCTCAAAGGCCTGGTACAAAACGCCCTTGCCCCGGGGCTGGTCGTAATGCAGCTCCAGCTTCTCCCCGCCGGTGCCGTAGAGGATCACCTGCCGCACCTCCGCGGGCAGCTCCTGCCAGGGGGTGGTCAGGGAGAAATGATACTTCTTGGACAGTGCCTCAAAGTACATGCGGGCGATGCCGTCGGAGCGGATATTGCCCCAGCCGGAGGCCTGGATGGCCCCGTCCAGAATGCTCAGCTTCCCGTCCGGCACCACCAGGGCGGGGTCCACCTTCAGCTGGCTGCCCAGGCCCGTGCAGGTGGGGCAGGCGCCGAAGGGGTTGTTGAAGGAGAACATGCGGGGCGTCAGCTCCTCCATGGAGATGCCGCAGTCCTCGCAGGCGTAATTCTGGGAGAACATCAGGTCCCGGTCCTCCCGCAGCAGGTTCACCACCACCAGTCCGCCGGAGAGGGCGGAGGCGGTCTCCACGCTGTCGGTGAGCCGCTGCTGGATGTCCGGCCGGATGATGAGCCGGTCCACGATGACCTCGATGGAGTGCTTTTTGTTCTTTTCCAGCTTGATCTCCTCATCCAGCTCGTAGAGATTGCCGTCCACCCGCACCCGGACGTAGCCGGAGCGCTTGGCGTCGTCGAACACCTTGGCGTGCTCGCCCTTCTTGCCCCGGATGACCGGGGCCATCACCTGGATGCGGGTGCCCTCCGGCAGGGCCATCACCTGGTCGATGATCTGGTCGATGGTCTGCTGGCGGATGACCTTGCCGCACTTGGGGCAGTGGGGCGTGCCCACCCGGGCCCAGAGAAGGCGCAGGTAGTCGTAGATTTCCGTGACGGTGCCCACGGTGGAGCGGGGGTTTTTGCTGGTGGTCTTCTGGTCGATGGAAATGGCCGGTGAGAGGCCCTCGATGTAGTCCACATCCGGCTTGTCCATCTGTCCCAGGAACATACGGGCGTAGGAGGAAAGGCTCTCCACATACCGCCGCTGGCCCTCCGCATAGATGGTGTCGAAGGCCAGGGAGGATTTTCCTGAGCCGGAAAGGCCCGTCATCACCACCAGCTTGTCCCGGGGGATGGTGACGTCGATGTTCTTGAGGTTGTTGGCCCGGGCGCCCTTGACGATGATCTTATCCTGCATATGCGCGCTTGTCTCCTTATGATTCCTCTGGGGGCGTATCGTCCCGCCCCAGCAGATAGTCTGTGGTCACGCTGAAGAAGTCCGCCAGGGCGCACAGGGTCAAAGCGGAAACATTGACCGCTCCATGCTCCATGCGCTGGTAATGACGCAGCGTGACATCCAGTATTTCCGCCATATCCTTTTGCTTCAGGCTGCGGCCTTTTCGCAATTGATGCAGCCGCTCGCCCAGTGTCTTCAAAGTTTCCATCGTAAATTCCTCTTGACATACGACATTTAAGGTCGTATGATTGATTTATAGGACTTTTAATGTCGTTTTTTTGCGAGGTGATCGTGATGAATCCCGTGTTTGAAAAGCTCTTCGATTCCTACTGTGTAGACGTCCTGCGGGAGGTGTGCCCCTACGATGACCGGAGCCTGGAGGACTTTCTGGCCGGCCTGCCTCTGGACCGGCGCACCCGCCTGGCCCTGGACGACGCCTTTTATGACCGCTATCTCCAGTGGTCCGCCGACGCCTTCTGCGTGGGGCTGCACCTGGGATTATCCCTGTTCCACGATGAGGTCCGCCGTGCTGGCCCGCAGCAGGGCCAGTAAATCCCCGGGGGCCAGCTCCACCTGGGCGCCGATCTTCCCGGCGGAGATGTAAATGGTCTCGTAGTCCAGGGCGCTCTCGTGGAACACGGTGGGGTACTGCTTCTTCATGCCCACAGGGCTGCATCCGCCCCGGATGTAGCCGGTGACGGCGTTGATCTCCGCCACGTGCAAAAGCTCGATGGACTTCTCCCCCACCGCCCGGGCGGCCTTCTTCAGGTCCAGGCTCTCCGCCACCGGCACCTCAAAGACATAGACGCCCTTGGAAGCGCCCCGGGCCACCAGGGTCTTGAAGCCCCGGGCCGGGTCCTGACCCAGGGCCTGGGCCACATGGACGCCGTAATCACGCACGCCCTCGGGGCCATCACCCTCCTCGTAAAACCGGGCGGTATAGGGGATCTTCTTCTGATCCAAGATCCGCATGACGTTGGTCTTTTCTTCCTTATGCTTTGCCATAGCGATTCTCCTTATTCTGTAAACGCACCGGGCCGGCTCACGCCTGACCCCGCAGCTCGATAATCTGGTCACGCAGCACTGCCGCGTACATCCCACTCGACTCCGTCGGGTGGGAACCCTGTGATTTTACCAACCGGGTGGAAGTGAATTCCCCCCGGTTCAAGGTTTTCCCTCCGGAAAAACACTTGTACGCCGGACTCCCGGCGAATTCGAGTACGCCAGGCAGCCTGTTTCCCGAAGGAAGC
>CAUWEK010000266.1:0-3571 GCA_963557435.1 uncultured Dysosmobacter sp. | reverse complement strand
CCTGGATGCCGTCACCGGCGAGCCCATGGACATCACCAGCCTGAAAGACGGCGACACCATCTACGCCTGGGTGGGCAGCACCATGACGCTGAGCCTGCCGCCTCAGGCCACGGCCATCCTGGTGCTGGGCAACATCCCCGCCGATTACGGTGTGCCCCAGTTCTATGAGATCTCCTCCGTGACGCCCCAGGCCATGATCGCCATCTATCCGCCTCCGGCCCTGACCTGGACCGAGGTCACCGCCACCGACGGCACGGTGCTCAAGATCACCGACGAGGCGGAGCTGACGCCGTACCTTACCAAGAACATCGTCCGGCTGGAGGACCTGATCCCCGGCACCCGGATCCTGGTGTGGAAGGATATGGGCGGCGAGATTACCCGGGTGATGGTATTCCCCTATGACTATGCCGGTTACGTCTCCTGGACGGAGGACGGCACGGTGTCCGTCAACGGCGCCGTGGTGAGCCAGAAGGCCAAGATCACCGAGACCGACGGCACGCTGCTGCCCATCCGGGCCGTGGCGGAGGCGCTGGGCTGCACGGTCCAGTGGGATGCCACCCGTGGCGCTGTGGTCATGCAGGGCGAGCGCACGGTGTTCACCGCCATGCCCGGCGGCGCCATCAACGGTGTGGACGCGGACGGCCAGACCTACGAGGTCTACGGCACCTGCGTCAAGGAGGCGGGCGTCACCTACCTCTCTTCCGCCGCGCTGCTGCGGCTGCTGGATCTCTATCACGCCGCGTAAATCAGAAAAAAACCGGGACGCGAAAGCGCCCCGGTTTTTTCTTGACAACGACGGTCTATTGTTATAGACTAAAGACGAAAAGAAAGTCTATATTTATAGACCTGCAAGGAGGTGTGACCATGGAGCAGTATCATCTCAGCGACAGTGAGTACCGGTTTTTACAGGTGGTATGGGCGGCGGAGCCGGTGGGCTCCGGGGAGCTGGTGCGCCTTTGCGCCGGGGAACTGGGGTGGAAGAAGTCCACTACCTACACGGTATTGAAAAAGCTGTGCGAAAAGGGCGTTTTGAAAAACGAAAACAGCACGGTCTCCTCTGCCGTGCCCCGGGAGACGGTGGCGGGAGACGCGGCGGAGGCATTTGTAGAAAAGGCCTTCGGCGGCTCACTGCCGGGATTCCTCACCGCCTTCATGGGCGGACGAAAGCTGACGGGTGAGGAGGCGGAGGAGCTGCGGCAGCTTATCGACCAATACGAGGAGGGGTGAACATGGCGGCTTTGACGGCGGTCTTTTCCCGGCTTTTATCCATGGCGGTGGCGGCGCTGCCGGTGATGGCCCTGGTGCTGGCCGTCCGGGCGGCGCTGGGCCGCGCACCGGCCCGGTACCGCTATGGCCTGTGGCTGGCGGTGGGGTTCCGGCTTGCCTGCCCGGTGAGCGTGGCAAGGCTTTGGAGCCTTTTTAACCTGCCGGGGGTCCGTGCGGTGGGAGAGGCCGCCGGCACTGTGGGCAGCGGCGCGGTGCGCGCTCTGGTGGACACGTCCCCGTCCGTTGCTGCTGCGGTGCCGCCTGCTGCCATGAACGGCACTGCCGTGGTGGCGGAGGCAGCGGAGCCGTCCTTCTGGGAGGCGGCGCTTCCCTGGTGCGCCGTGCTGTGGGCGCTGGGTGTGCTGGCGGTGCTGGCCTGGGGTGTGGTCAGCGCGGCGCGCCTGCGGCGGACGGTGCGTGAGGCTGTTTGGCAGGGAGGAGAGGTATGGGCCTGCAGTGCCGTGCCCACACCGTTCGTACTGGGACTCCTGCGGCCCCGAATCTATCTGCCGCCGCACCTGGCGGATACGGACCGCACCTACATACTGGCCCATGAGCGCCACCACATCCGCCGCCGTGATCCCTGGTGGAAGCTATTGGGTTGGTGCTTGCTGGCGGTGTACTGGTGGGATCCGGCGGTGTGGCTTTGCTGGGTGCTCTTCTGCCGGGATATGGAGATGAGCTGCGACGAGGCGGTGCTGGAGCTTCTGGGAGGCGAGGCCAAGCGGGGATACAGCTTGTCGTTGGTGGCCCATGCTGCCGCGGCGCCCATGCCCGCGGCCCTGGCTTTCGGAGAGCACGACGCCGCCCGGCGGGTGAAGAACGTGCTTGCGTGGAAAAAGGCCACGCCCCGGATGGCGTTTTTGGCGGCGGCTGCGGCGGTGCTGGCGGTGACGGCGTGCCTTGGCAACGGCATGACCGGCAGCAGCTGGGTGCGAATGGAAACTCCGGGACCCATGATCCAGGTGTCCTGGGACCTGAAGGAGCCCATCCGGGCCTGGGCGTTGTACGCCGATGTCTATGCCTACGGCACCCGGACGGAGAGCCGGCTGCTCACCTGTGGAGAATTGATCCAGCAGAGCGAGCGGACGTTTTCCGGCACCCTCTGCTGGGACGTTCCGTTTGACGAAGCAGGGGGATTTTCCAATACGCTGGTGGGCTCCTTCCGGGGGGAGAGCTGGAGCCTGACGCTGCCCCAGGCCCACTATACGGGGGTGGGGTCCAAAGCGGGAGTCGGGCGGATGGGCCAGCGGCAGAGCCTGGATAAGACTGGCGGGACCACACTGGTGACCATCTACCTCTCCGACAAAGCGGGCGGCGGCACCGCCGTCCCGGCGTCCGGCGATCCCATCCTTACCAGCGGCGGCGTGCGGCTGCGGCTGGCCACCTCCCAGCAGGGGGTGGAGGCTTTTGAAGGAACGGATCTGGCTGCATCTCTCTACGCTCTCCGCACCCCGGCCCTGGGAGACGACGACGCGGCAGCGCTGCTGGAGGCATTGGAGACGGACATGCTGGATAGCTACACGTTTACACGTCTTTCCAAGGAGCGGGCGTTGGTGGTGGAGTTCGAGTCGGGGCCTTATGATGAAAATGCCCTGGACGCATCCATGCTGACCCGGGGCGCGCTGCTCATGGCCCTGGCGGACGATCTCCAGGAGGTGCGCTGGTCCTATCCTGTCTGGGCGACGGGGGACGGCGGCAGAACAGAGAGGACCGTGTTTATGGAACGCAGCCAACCCGACGCCTGGGCACGGAACATGGGCTATGAGGACCTGCGGGACCTGGGGCAGACACCGGCGGGCATCCGGGACCTTCTGGCATACCTGGGCTGGAGCGGCGGCGCCCCGGGCACAGACCATACGGCATCGCAGGCCGAGGCCCTTTACACCCTGGCCCAGTCGCGCCCGGCCCAGGAGACGATGGAGGAGCTGGTGCTCCGGGGGCCCTGGGGAGACGAATCCCTGGCGGGGACCTTTACCACCTCTTTGGAGGGCGGGCTGCTGACGCTGCGATTCACCCGGGAGGGAGTCTGGGAGCAGGCCATGGAGCAGGAGCAGCTGGGCCGCAGCGGCACAGTGCTATTGGCGCTGTGCCCGGACGTGCAGCGGGTGCAGGCCTGGTCGGCGGACGGAACGTCCTATACCTGGGTGACGCGGGAGAGTGCGGCCCGCAGCCTGCCGGCAGGCACGCAGATCGGGGATTACGGTACCTCGCCGGAGCAGCTGGCGCAGCTGCTGACACTGCTGGGGAGCCTATACAGCCAGGAGGAGCCCGCTGCCTGACGGGCGGAGCTCTTCCATGAAAC
>CAUWEK010000265.1:0-3611 GCA_963557435.1 uncultured Dysosmobacter sp. | reverse complement strand
CGAGACGTTTGAACGTGTGTATCCCTCTCTAACCGCAGGCAGTACCTTTAATCCTTTTTTGGGGTTTGATGTTGTTGAATTATATGAAAACGCAGCAAGGGGAATAAGCGAAAAGGGCTATACCGGAATATACATTGTGTATGATGAATTTAGCAAGTACCTTGAGGCAAACATTACGAATGCTTCTTTGAGTGACACCAAAATGTTGCAGGATCTTGCTGAAAAATGCAATCGTAGTGGTAGCTTGCAGATGCACCTTATGCTTATTTCGCATAAAGAGATTTCTAACTATATAGATCAGTTGCCCAAACAAAAAGTTGATGGATGGCGCGGCGTATCGGAACGCTTTAAGCATATTCACCTTAATAATAATTTTTCTCAAACTTATGACATCATCTCATCTGTAATTCAGAAGCGGACTGATTTATGGGGGCCTTTCTGCCAAGAACATAGTGAAGAATTCTTAGGCCTTGAGCGACGCTATCAAAAGCACACGATGTTTATTGATAACCAGGGCAGTATTCAGAAAGCACTGTATGGCTGCTATCCACTCCATCCGGTCTCGACTTTTATCTTGCCACGTCTTTCAGAACGTGTAGCGCAAAATGAACGTACACTGTTCACGTTTTTGTCTTCCGATGGATCCTCTACCCTTCCTGCAGCGTTGGCAAAATATAATGACAGCAGTTTTTTGTCTATTACACCTGACGTCATTTATGACTACTTTGAGCCTCTTTTCAAAAAAGAGGCATACGCTAGCGATATTCACACACACTTTATCTTAACAAGCAATATTCTCTCTAAAATCAACGGGCATATTCTCGAATGCAAAATTGTTAAAACGATAGCATTGATCTATATTCTAGAGCAGTTTGAAAAGATCAAGCCTACCAAGGAAGAGATTATTGGTATTTATTCCCTAGCATACCCTGTTGATGAAATTGAAACTGCCATCAGCAGCCTTATTGAAAAAGAGTATGTTATTTACTTGAAGCGTAGCAATGATTATCTTCGCTTGAAGCAGAGTTCTGGTATTGACATTCACAAAAAAATTAGGGATATGGTTTCTACCCAATCCGGCAAGTTCACCGTTAAAGAAACCTTAAATGCTTCTAATTTTGATAATTATATATATCCTGCTCGTTATAATGATGAACGAGAAATGACCCGCTATTTTAGTTTTGAATTTATCGATGAGACTGAAATCAGCGCTGATATAAATTGGGAAATAAAGAGCTCTTCTGTTAAAGCTGACGGTGTCATTTACGGTGTACTTGTTCACAGCGAAGATTCAATTACAACCACTATAGAGGCAATTAAAGCTAGCAGCTCCAGTTGCAATCGTTGCATTTTCATCGTTCCTAAGCATTATCAGGAAATCGACAAAATTGTTCAAGAATTTAATGCTGTCATGACTCTGCGTGATCGTGCGGTGGACGATCCTGTTCTCTTCGATGAATATGAAGTCATTTTTGAAGATCTGAATGATGTTATCAAAATGTTTATGGCTGCATATACCCATCCAGAAGAATATCGCTCTTTTTATATTTACAATGGTTTAGTACAGAATATCCATCGGAAAGCAGCTTTGACAGATCTGTTGTCGAGAATTTGCGATGAAGTATACAGCCATACACCTATCGTTAATAACGAAGCGGTAAACAAGAATGATATCACTACAATTTCAGCAAATAGTAGAAATAAAATTATTGCCGCCTTACTTCGCAATGATCTAGAGCCTAATCTTGGATTAGCTGGAAGTGGTCAAGAAGTTTCCATCATGAGAAGCACTCTTGTTAGAACCGGAATTTGGAATGAGAATAATGGACTTCCAGAGATAAATCTCACTCCAGAAGATGAGAGAATGCGCTATATGCTGGCGACTATCAGCGCTTTCATTAATAGCGCAAAAGAAAAAGGAAATGTTTCTTTTGCAGATTTATATGCACAGCTTACTCATCCGGAATATCATATTGGCTTGAGAAAAGGATTAGTTCCTCTCTATTTAGCTGTTGTTCTCCATAAATATAAAAAACATGTAATAATCCAGGATAACTACTCACAGGTACCAATATCTTTAGAAGTGTTGCTGCAAATCAATGCAGATCCTTCATCGTTTACCTTGTCATTCCTAGATTGGAGTCCAGAAAAGGAGAGATATATCCAAGAGTTAGCGCATTTGTTCCGCGAAAGCATTGTAGAAGCAGAGCGGGACCACAATTCGTATGATTACGTGTCCAATGCAATGAAACGCTGGTTTCTATCTCTGCCAAAGTATGCGAAGGAAGCAAGAGTAAGGCCAAATGGATTGCCTATTGATAAGCGGTATCAATCCATGGTGAAGCTGCTCCGTCAAAATCTCAGTAGCTATGAATTGCTTTTTATTAAAATGCCTGCCGCATTTGGATATGCTACCGAGTTCAACTATGGGGTTGTGGAGAATATTGGTGCTGCAAAAAAATGCTATGACAATCTTATTGAAGAGTTAAAGAGCTGGCTTATAGAGGAAACAAGGAATCTCTTCGCCATTCCGTCTAATTCTAAAACTGCTCTGCACATGTCACTTGCTTCTGTCATAACTGATTGGTGTGAGTCGCTCGATAGCAAAGTATTTGAACAACTGTTTCCAGATGGAACAGATAGATGCTTAAGACTTTTCCGCTCGGTAACTAATGACGAAGATGCCTTTATTCTTCGGTTAGCAAAGTTAGCCACAGACCTCCGAATCGAAGACTGGGATGGTAATACGGCGCAAAAATATTTCAAGTCGCTTTCTCAGTATAAGGAAACTGCAACCAAGTTTGTAAGTAGAAGCGAGACCGCAGCAACAGAAGGGACAAGCACCTATCAAGTAACATTCGTTGATGACTGTGGAGTTGCAACAACGAAACGCTTTGATAGAGTCGAATTTAGCTCAAAAGGAAAACTTCTTTATAATCAAATAACCGCTTCGCTTGATGCTATGGGACATGCAATCTCCGAGCAAGAAAAGCGGCAAATTGTCATGGAAGTACTGAAAAAGTTGTGCTAAGAAAGGAGGGGGGGGTTCGTGGCCTATTTTGATAATGCCGCAACAACCTATCCTAAACCAGAATGTGTTTATCGATCCATGGATGAGTTTTATCGCAATAAAGGCGGAAGCGCAGGACGTGGTAATCATTCATTCTCTATGGCTACCGGCAGCATTGTTGCTGAAACCAGGAAAAAAATCCAAGAGCTTTTACACTGCCCAGCTAAACAGGTAATTCTTGAACCGACCAATACTATCGCGCTAAATATAATTATCCAAGGCATAGTTGAAAATGGGGCCAGAAATATTTATATTTCCCCGTTTGAACATAATGCCGTTACTCGCACTCTTACCGGAATCGGGAAAAAAGTATCTCTAAATGTTATAGAGCTAGCTGTAGACTGTACGTTACATTATGATTTGGAGCAGATCCGCTATCAGTTTGAGTCCATACATCCAGATTTTGTTATTGTTAGTCATGCGAGCAATGTTATAGGCTTGATTGCACCCGTTGAAGAGATTTTTATTCTGGCAAAAAAGCATAAAGCAATTACACTTGTTGATATGGCTCAAACTGCAGGATTGGTTGATTGCAATATTG
>CAUWEK010000264.1:0-3613 GCA_963557435.1 uncultured Dysosmobacter sp. | reverse complement strand
CCGGCAAGGAGCAGCACATCACCATCACCTCCTCCTCCAACATGAGCAAGGAGGATATCGAGAAGGCCGTGAAGGAAGCCGAGCAGTATGCGGCTCAGGACAAGAAGCTCAAGGAAGAGGTCGAGGTCCGCAACCAGGCTGACCAGATGGTCTACCAGAGCGAGAAGACTCTGGCCGACATGGGCGACAAGATCCCCGCCGACGAAAAGGCCAAGGTCCAGGGCGGCATCGACAAGCTGAAGGAGACCCTGAAGGGCCAGGATACCGCCGCCATCAAGGCCGCCACCGAGGAGCTGACCCAGGCCTTCTACGCTGTCAGCGAAAAGCTCTATCAGCAGGCCAACCCCCAGGGTGCCCAGGGCGGCGCCCAGCAGGCCGGTCCCGACGCCTCCCAGGGCGGCGCCGCCGGCGGACAGTATTACGACGCCGACTACAAGGTCGTGGACGAGGATGACCAGAACAAGTAAGCGCCATTGATAACGCCATAAGGGACAGGGGAACGCCTGTCCCTTATGTGGCGTTTTTGACCACGACACGACGAGGAGTTTTGATCTATGGCAGAACAGAAACGAGATTATTATGAAGTCCTGGGCGTGGGCCGGGGCGCGTCGGAGGATGAGATCAAGAAGGCCTATAAAAAGATGGCCCGCAAATACCGCCCGGACCTCAACCCCGGCGACAAGGAGGCCGAGGAGAAGTTCAAGGAGGTCAACGAGGCCTACGAGGTGCTCTCCGACGCCAATAAAAAGGCCCGCTACGACCAGTATGGCCACGCCGGTGTGGACCCCAACTTCGGCGCCGGCGGCGCCGGGTTCGACGGGGGCTTCGACTTCGGCGATCTGGGAGACATTTTCGGCAGCTTCTTCGGAGGGGGCTTTGGCGGCGGACGCCGTACCAACCCCAACGCACCCCAGCGGGGCGAGAGCATCCGCATGTCCCTGACCATCAGCTTTGAGGAGGCGGCCTTCGGCTGCGAGAAGGCCGTGACTGTGGAGCGGATGGAGCAGTGCGAGACCTGCCACGGCAGCGGCTGCGCCGCCGGCACCACGCCGGAGGTTTGCCCGGACTGCCACGGCACCGGCACCGTCCAGGTGCGGCGGCAGACCCCCATGGGCGTGTTCGCCACGTCCTCTCCCTGCTCCAAGTGCGGCGGAAAGGGCCGCATCATCCACCAGCCCTGCACCGACTGCCGCGGCAGCGGCGCCGTGCGCAAGCGCAAGACCATCAAAGCCACGATCCCCGCCGGCATCGACAACGGCCAGACCATTTCCATCCGGGGCCAGGGCAATGCCGGCAAGAACGGCGGCGCTCCCGGCGACCTGCTCATCACCATCACCGTGCGGCCCCACGAGCTGTTCCGCCGGGAGGGCACGTCCGTTTTGTGCGAGGCGCCCATCACCTTCACCCAGGCGGTATTGGGCGCGGAGCTGGAGATCCCCACCATCGACGGCAAGGTGAAGTACACCCTGCCCGAGGGCACCCAGTCCGGCACCACCTTCCGCCTCAAGGGCAAGGGCATCCCCTCCATCAACGGACGGGGCCGGGGCGACCAGTATGTGACCGTCTACATCGAGACGCCCCGCAACCTCAACCGGGAGCAGAAAGAGGCACTGAAGAAGTTTGCCGAGACTCTGGGAGAGGGCAACTACGATGAGCACCGCAAATTCTTCAAGAAATTCAAAAAGTGAGGCGCGGCATGTATCTTGCTGATTATCACACCCACTCCCGCATGTCCCCGGACGCCGCCACTCCCATGGCGGACATGGCCCGGGCGGCCGCGGCGGCGGGGATGGACGAGATCTGTCTGACGGACCATGTGGAGCCGGTGGAGTGGCTGCCGGGCCGCCCGCCGGCGGAGGAATACGACTGGCAGGCGCTGGAGGCGGAGTTTGAAGGCGCCCGCGCTGCCGTGGGCGGCGCCATCTCCATGCGTTTGGGCGTGGAGCTGGGGGACGCGTTCTGGGATTTCGCGCGGACAGAGCGGATGATGGCCGCCTCGCCCAAGCTGGACTTTGTGATCGGCTCCGTGCATATGCTCTCCAAGGACTATGAGACGTGGGACCTGAGCGTGTACGCGCCGGAGGACGAACATGCGGCCCGGCGCGCCATGGCCGACTATCTGGAATCCGTGTACGCCATGGCCAAGTGGGGGAAGTTTTCCGTGCTGGGCCATCTGACGCTGCCCCTGCGCTACTTCCGGGAAAAGCGGGGGCTGGACGTGTCGTTCGACCCCTTCGGCGGTGAGATCGAGGACATTTTCCGTGCGCTGATCCAAAACGGCTGCGGCATCGAGGTCAACACCAACCGGGGCCACACGCCCCTGCCGGACGAGAAGTGGCTGCGGCTCTACCGCTCCATGGGCGGCGAGATCATCACCCTGGGGTCTGACGCCCACACGCCGGAGTTTGCCGGCTGTGCTATCCGGGAAGGGCAGGCGCTGCTCAAAGCCTGCGGCTTTGCGCGCTTTTGTACGTTCAACGGCGGCGCGCCCGTGTGGCACGAACTCTGATTGACTTTTTTCGCCTCTGCGGCATATAATATTCCTGCAAAATTTGAATGAGGAGGGCTTTCACCATGAAAATCGCGTTGGGCTGCGACCACGGCGGCTATGAGCTCAAGGAATTTATCAAGGGCGTGCTGGACAAGCTGGGCCACACCTATGAGGATTTTGGCTGCTTCAGCCTGGAAAGCTGCGACTATCCCGATTTTGGCGCTGCCGCCGCCCGTGCGGTGGCGGAGGGCAAGTGTGACCGGGGCATCGTGGTATGCACCACCGGCATCGGCATCTCCATTGCCGCCAACAAGGTCAAGGGCATCCGCTGCGCCCACTGCGCAGACTGCCTGCAGGCGGAGATGACCCGCCGCCACAACGACGCCAACATGATGGCCATCGGCGCGGGCTTCACCGGCAAGAACATGGCCGAGCGCATGGTGGAGGTCTTTTTGTCCACGGAATTTGAAGGTGGACGCCATGAGCGCCGGGTGAACAAGATCATGGCGCTGGAACAGGAGTAAACACCGCGCAGGCGCGCGAAGGGAGGCAAGGAATATGGCGGGCGCAAGAGGATACAGAAGCTACCGGGGCCGCGGGTCCAAGGGCAAGATCGTGCTGGCGGTCATTTTGGTGCTGGTGATCGTGGCCTCTTTCATCTTCATCCGCATGCAGGAATATGTGGTCTATGATGAGAGCGGTCAGCCCCGTCTGTCCCTGCCCGGAGAGTCCACGGAGCAGACGCCGCCGGAGGAGGAAGAGGACGTGAACCTGGTGATCCAGGAGAAAACGTCCGAGACCGTCCGGGCCATGCAGCTTTCCACCGCGCCTTTGACCGGGTGGGACGGGGCGGTGCTCACCGGAGGCACCTATACGGACCGCAGCTGCGACGCGGTGGCCGTGACCATGAAGGACTCTGCGGGCCATATCTACTTTGACGCCGCGGGTGCCGTCAACGGCGCCGTGCGCACGGAAGCAGGCACCGCTGCTGCCCTGGAGGCGCTGAACGCTTCGGACACCCACACCATCGCCGTCCTCTCCTGCTTCCATGATCCCCTGGCCGCCAACGCGGACGTGGAGGGCATGGGACTGAAGAACACCGGCGGCTATATCTTCTACGAC
>CAUWEK010000263.1:0-3635 GCA_963557435.1 uncultured Dysosmobacter sp. | reverse complement strand
AAATCAGATTTTATGCAAAACGACCGCAAATGTAAGCGTTTACAGCCTTTAGCGGCTTTTTCTGTTTGTTCTCCGCGTTGACAAACCGGCCTCTCTCCCCTATACTGGTGCACAAATCATGTAGGGAGGGAGCCGTTTTGAAGCAGAAAAAGCGTTTTTGGCAGAACGTGATCGATTTTTTCGGCGATTCATCCCCATTTATGACGCTGGTGGGCAAGGTGGCCATGCTGATCGTGGTCCAGGTGTGCTGGTTTTTGTGCTCTTTGCCGGTAGTCACCGCCGGTGCGGCCACAGCGGCGGCATACGCCGTCTTTCACGCGCAAAAGGAGCTCTCCTATCTGACCGCCGTGCCGTTTTTCTTCCGCCGCATCCGGGCGCTTTGGAAAAAAGCCACCTTGCTGTGGCTCCCGTTTTTGCTGCTGGGAGTGTTTTTCCTCATGGACCTGTGGCTGCTTCTAAGGCGGCAGCTGCTCAACAACACTCTTCTCCTTACTCCCCTGCTTATCGCAGCCTCTCTCTGGGCCATCACGGTTCTCTGGCTTTTTCCCCTGCTGGAGCGCAGGAACGCCGATGTTCCCGGTGCGCTGCTTCGTTCCGCATTTCTTCTGGGGCTAGGTGAGCTGCTGCGGTCCCTGGCGGCCATCGTGCTTTTTCTGCTCCCCACGGTGCTCCTGCTCTTTTTCCCCCAGGTCTTCTGGACTCTTTCCCCCGTCTGGATGCTGGCGGGTTTCTCCCTGCCCGCCTGGATCGCCTGGTATCTTTTGGAACCGGCACTGGACAAGGCGGCTCGATAACCAAACAAAAACCACCGGCGCGGCCAACATTGGCCGCGCCGGTGGTTTTTCGCTTTCAGCAGGTCACTGACCCACCATGATGTGCAGGATCTCCTCATCCGTGCGGCGCATGCCCTCCCGGGCCAGACGTCCCACGTTGTCGATGGTGTTCTCCACACCCTTTTTGATGATGCCCTCGCCATCCACAAACTGATGGCTTCCGGTGGTATACATGTAGTAGCCCATAAGGCCCGCATCCACGGCGGCGGCGATCTTGGCCGCACAGGAGGGCTTGGCGCCGTCGCAGATCATGCCCGAGCAGATGGCCAGGGCATTGGCGATGGTATGGGCCACCACCTCATAGCGGCCGCCCTTGAGGTAGGCAATGCCGGCGGCAGCGCCGCAGCCGGCGCTCACCGCACCGCAAAACGCGCTCAAACGGCCGATGCCGGTCTTCTGGTGGATAGTCACCAGATCGGACACCACCAGCGCCCGGATCATGGCCTCCTCATCCACGCCCATGTCCCGGGCGTATTCGATCACGGGGAGGGAGGCGGTCATGCCCTGGTTGCCGCTGCCGGAGACGATGACCACCGGCAGCTCGCAGCCGCTCATACGGGCGTCAGAGCCGGCGGCGGCCGCCGCCTTGGCCCGGATGGACACGTTGTCCCCGTAAACGGCGCGGATGGTCTTGCCCACCTCGGCGCCCCAGCCGCCCTTGAGTCCCTCGGCGGAAATGGCGCTGTTGTAGGCGATCTGACGGCGGATGACCTCCGCCACGTCGTTGATATCCACGCAGTCGGCAAAGCGGATGATCTCCTCCACGCTGAGGACGGAGCGGTCCGTCTGCTGCTTTTCTGCTCCGGAGGCAGCCTCCGCCTGGAACACCACCGCACCGTCCCGGCAGATGCAGGTGATGTTGGTGTGGAAGTCCATGATCTCGCAGCTGGCGCTGTGGCCGCCGCCCTCCACCGTCACCCGGATGTAGAACACCCGGTCGCCCAGAGCAGGCACCACGGCGATCTCTGTGGTACGCAGGAACTCCGCCATGGCGGCGATCTCCTCTTCCGTCACCTGAGAGAGCACCTCCAGCATCAGGTCCGCCTTTCCGGCCACCACGCCGGCGGCGGTAGCCGCCTCGATACCCTTGAGCCCGCCGGTGTTGGGCACGGTCACCGCTTTGACGTTTTTAATGATGTTGCCGCTGACCTCCACCCGGCAGGCCACAGGCAGCGCTCCCAGTGTCTGGCGGGCCTTGGCCGCCGCCAGGGCGATGGCAATGGGCTCTGTGCAGCCCATTGCGGGAATGAGCTCCTCTTTCAGGATCTCCACATAGCTTTCATAGTGTTCGGTTCTCTCCATGCTTCTTATCTCCCTTTTCCGGCGAATTGCGCCAAATCTTTCAATTTTTTTATTATAACGTCCCAGTCTTCGGAAAACAACCCGTTTCTTCATCCCAGGGCCACGTCCAGCAGCATCATCACAAGAAAGCCCGCCATGACACTGACCGTTCCCGCATGGGAATGCTCCCCCAGCTGGGCCTCGGGGATCAGCTCTTCCACCACCACGTAGATCATGGCGCCTGCGGCAAAGGACAGCACCCAGGGCATGATGCCGGTGATACTGCCGGCGGCCAGCACCGTCAAAAGTCCGAAGACGGGCTCCACCACGCCGGAAGCCGCGCCGCACAAAAACGCCTTTCCCCGGGAGATGCCCTGGGAGCGCATGGGCAGGGACACAGCCGCGCCCTCCGGGAAATTCTGAAGGCCCATGCCGATGGCCAGCGCCGCCGCTCCTGCCAGCGCGCCCGGCGCGGGGTCCAGAGCCGCCACGGAAAAACTCAGGCCCACCGCCATTCCCTCCGGGATGTTGTGCAGCGTCACTGCCAATACGATCATGGTAGTGCGCTTCCAGTTGGCATGCAGACCCTCCGGCTCCCGGCTGCCCGGATGCAGATGGGGCAGCAGCGAATCCAGCAGCATCAAAAAGACGCCGCCCAGCACAAAACCGCCGCCCGCCGGCAAAAGAGCACTGCCTCCCCCGGCCTGAGCCATCTCCATGGCGGGGATCAGCAGCGACCACACGGACGCGGCGATCATCACGCCTGCGGCAAAGCCCAAAAACACTTTCTGTACTGTCGGTGACAGATCCTTTTTGAAGAAAAATACCATGGACGCGCCCAAAATGGTGGCAAGGCAGGTGGCGCCAGTGCCCATGGCGGCGTAAAAAAGCTCTTTTTGCAGCATATGCTCCTCCTTTTCTGGCCACATCATACCCGACCGGCCATATGCATGTCAATCGTCCGCCGTCGTTTTTGCCACTGACTTTTTTCCCCAGGTGTGCTAGGATGATCCCATCCAAAATGAACGGGAGGCGGCTTTATGGATCTGCGTGAGATCATGTCCCAGAAAACCTTCGCGGTGGTGGGCGACACCCTGAACCATGAAAAATATGCGGCAAAAATCAAGGAGGGGCTGCTGTCCCAGGGCTACACAGTCTACGCCGTGGGCAAGGAGCTGCCCTCCCTCAACGACATTCCCGGCGACATCCATATCATCGACCTTTGCATCCGGCCGGACCGGGGCCTGGCACTGCTGCGGGAAAACCGCAAACCTTTCCGGTGTATCGTGCTCCAGCCGGGCGCGGACAGTCCGGAACTGATCCGCTGGCTGGACGAACAGCACCTGCCCTACATCCACGGCTGTCTGCTGGTGGGCATGCGGCTCTATCCCCGCATTGCACAGGCCTCCGACAATTCCTGAAATACATAAAAAGGCGCCCGTCCAGTTGGAAGGGCGCCTTTTTATGCCGTTTTTAGAAGTCCGCGTTGCCGACCGTGCGCCGATGCAGCTCCGCCCGGAC
>CAUWEK010000262.1:0-3687 GCA_963557435.1 uncultured Dysosmobacter sp. | reverse complement strand
AGGATGACCACCATCATAGTGACAAAGGCCGCCGCCTGGGAGTACTTGGCCTGGTCGAACAGGGTGTAGATCTTGCTGGTGACCAGGTTCCACTTGGGAGAGACCAGGAAAATGACCGCGCTGACGGCAGTGATGGCCTTGACGAACGAATAGACAATGCCGGAGAAGAAGGCGTTGCGCAGCATGGGCAGCGTGATGCGGCGGAAGGAATAGCCGCTGCCGGCGCCCAGGATGGTGGACGCCTCTTCGATGGAATTGTCGATCTGAAGCAGGGTGGTGGTACCGGATTCGATGGCCACCGGCATGTTGCGGAACACGAACACGATCACCAGAATGGCGGCGGTGCCGGTGAGCACCAGGGGGCCGGTGTTGAAGGCCAGGATGTAGGCGATGCCCAGCACCGTACCGGGAACGGCGAACATCAAAACAGAGGACACTTCAATGAACCGCTTGCCGTAGTAGTTGCGCTTGGCAGTGATGTAGGCGATGACCATACCCAGAAGGCCGCCCAGGAGAGCTGCCACCAGGCCCAGGACCATGGAGTTGCGCAGGCTGTCCCAGCCCTGCTCCAGGGCCTTTTGGTACTGGCTGAGGGTAAGGGTGTAGTTATAGCCCCAGGTCTGGACGAAGGAGCCGAACACCACCGTGCCGTAGAACAGAATGATGACGGCAGCCACCAGCATGCAGAAGGTGAACAATGGCCACTTGATGTGGGGCTCGTCCATCATCTTGCGGGCCTGGGTGGGCTTGCCGGTGACGGTGACGAAGCTCTTTTTGTTGACCCAATACTTATTTAAAAGGAACGCCACCATGGCCGGGGCCAGCATCAAAAGGGCCAGCACGGAGCCCTTGCGCATATCGTAGGTGCCGTTGATGATCTGGTAGACCTCCACGGAGAGGGTGGTGAAATCGCCGCCGATGGTGGCGGGGTTGGAAAAGTCCTCCAAAGACTGGATGAACACCAGCAGACAGCCGGAGATGATGCCCGGCAGAGACAGCGGGAACGTCACCGTCCAGAACGTGTGCCAGCGGCTGGCGCCCATGTTGCACGCGGCGTCCTCCACGGAGGCATCGATGGACGAGAGGATGCCGGAGAGGGTCATGTAGGCGATGGGGAAAAAGCTGATGACCTGCACCACCACCAGGCTCCCCATGCCGTAGACATCGTTGTCCGTGATGTGCAGCAGGGAGTTGGTGATCAGGCCCTGCTTGCCGAAGAGAAAAATGATGGACAGCGACAAAATAAAGGGCGGGGACAGGATCGGCAGCGTGGCGATGGTCTTGAGAAAGCCCTTACAGGGCACATTGGTGCGGGTGATGGTAAAGGCGAAGATGTAGCCGATGAACGTGGCGATCACCGCCACCACCACGCCAAGGAGCATGGTCCGGCCGAAGGTGGCCAGATACCGGGGCGTGGAGAACAGGGACAGCAGGGGAGAAAGCGAGAAATTGCCCGCTTCATCCGTCAGGCTGAACAGCAGCACCTTCCCCAAAGGATAGATCACGAACAGCACCAGCAGGGCGATGCTGGCCAGGACGGCAAGCAGCAAAACAGGCTGGCGCAGGATCATTTTCGTCTCATTGCGCTTTTTCAGACGGGCGGCGCTCTTCCCGCCCGCGCCGGACGTATTGGCCATGTGGGTTCCTCCTGCGTTCTATGGATTTGCCTTGGAAAGGGGCCTTCCCCCCAAAAAGGGGGGAAGGCCGTCAGATATGGAAGGTTCGGTTACTCCGCGGGAGCGGCGACGATGTTGGCCTCGAACTGCTCGGTGAAGGTGGTCTTGTTCTCGGCGGCCCAAACGGCGTCATAGTCGATCACGGCCACGGAATCCAGCGTCACCAGGCCCTCGGCCACGGTGGCCTGGGTGTTGGTGGGCACGCGGAAGGAGTTGTTCTCGGCATAGAGGTTCTGGCCCTCAGCGGAGCACATGAAGTCGATGAACTTCTTGGCGTTCTCCTGCTGGTCGGCGGGGCCGCCCTTGATGAGGGCCATGGCGCCCACTTCGTAGCCGGTGCCGTCCGTGGGGAAGCTCAGCTCAATGGGGTAGCCCTCGGTGGTGGGCTGCAGGCCGTCGTGAGAGAAGGTCAGGGCGATGGCGGCCTCCTTCAGGGCCACGGCGTTGGGGGCAGCGGAGCCGGACTTGGTGTACTGGGACATGTTCTTGTCCAGTTCCTTCAGATAATCCCACACGGCGTCCTCACCCTTGAGCTGGATGAGGGTGGCCAGCACGGTGTAGGCGGTGCCGGAGGTGGCGGGGTGGGCCATGATGATCTGGCCCTGGTACTTGGGATCCAGCAGGTCGTCCCAGCTGGTGGGATAGTCATAGCCCTTCTCGGCGAACCACTCGCTGTTGCAGGCAAAGGCGATGGCGCCCACATAGATGGGGTTCCAGGTACCGGTGGGGTCCAGGTACGTCTCGGGGGTGTTCTCCAGCTCCGGAGACTGATAGGGCTCCAGCAATCCCTGGTCCGCGGCGGCGATGTAGTTATCGGTGGAGCCGCCGAACATCAGCGCGGCCTGGGGGTTGTCCTTCTCCGCGGCCACACGGGTGAGCATCTCACCGGCGGACAGGCGCAGGGCGTTGACCTTGATGCCGGTGGCCTCCTCGAAGGCATTGAAGTAATAGGCCACCTCGGCCTCGGGGAAGGCGGTGTAGACGGTCAGCTCCTTGCTGCCGGTGGACTCGCCTTCTTCTCCATCCTCGCTTGAGCCGCAGCCGGCCAGCAAGGTGAGGACCATCAGGGAGGACAGCAGCAGGGCAACAAAGCGTTTTGTCGTTTTCTTCATGTCAACTACTCCTTTTCAATCCAAATTTTAATTGGGTCGGTTCCTCGTGTTTCCAGAGATCTCTATGTGGACCCCGCCCCCAGGGCGGGGAGGCACAACTTATTTCATCGCGCACAGCGCCCACACGGCGTTGTGGTCCGACAGCTCCGCTCCCGCAAAGCGCTCCAGGGCAGAGCCGGGGCGGGCATAGGTCAGGTCCTCTTTGGCGGTGGAGACCATGCGGCTCTCCTCCGCTTTGAGCCCCCGCAGCAGGATCCAGTCCAGCCGCAGCGGCAAAAAGTCCCCGTCCGGCAGGGGCTTGCGCCGGGTCAGCCGGGGCTCGCCGGGCACGATGGCATACCCCGCCGCCGCGCACATGGGCAGCAGCGGCTCAAAGTCAAAGACGCCCTCCAGGCACCGGCGGCGCAGGTCCGGACTTGCGGCGATGTCGCCGATATCCTCCTTGCTGCGGCCGTCGAAGGTGTTGGTGTTTAAGTCGCCGCCCAGGATGACCGGCATGCCCGGAAGCTCCCGGTCCACCGCCTCCAAAATGGCGGCCATCTGGGCCTGGCGGCCCGCGCCGTGGGTGCGGTTTTCCAGGTGGATGGACACCACGCCCACCGGCTTTCCGCCCACATCCAGCTCCGCGAACACCGCCAGGCGCCCGCCGATGCGGCGCTGGCGGTCAAAGTACCAGTTGTACTGCTCGGGCAGGCGGATGACCCCCGCGCGCCGGATGGGCCAGCGGGAGAACACGGCGTTTCCGTGGAAGCCCTTTTCGTTGCGCTCATCCACCAGCTCGATAAACTCCAGACCCCATGCGTAGTTGAGGCCGAAGGCCCGGCACAGCTCCCGGGCGGTATTTTTGTTGCCGGAGCGGAAGCACCCGTCGTCCAGCTCGTTGGCCAGGATCACATCAA
>CAUWEK010000261.1:0-3749 GCA_963557435.1 uncultured Dysosmobacter sp. | reverse complement strand
ATTGCTCCAGGCTGTCCCGCTTTAAAAAATATCTGATCAATCCGCAAAGCTGTGTTGGAAAACACCGAACAATCGCTGGTCTCTTCCTCAAGCAAAAAGCATAAAACCGCAATGAACTATCCCCGTGATAAATCGTATTATCAAAATCGTAAACATTCATCTTTCGTTCTCAAAAATAAATTCCAACCGTAACCAGCACGGCAAGTACAAGAATCAATCCCCACATAATATAGTCGGATTCCAGAATATCCATTGGATCTCCATCCGAATTTCCTTCCAGCAGCAAACTATAGCGTAAAAACACGAAAATCAAAACAGGAACCGAGAACAGAAGCATGGGAGCATCTCCAAACGAAAGGCACCATAAGGAATAGAATGTAATGGATAATGTCATCTGCACATAAAGATTCTTGTCCAAAAATTCATAGGTATAATACTTTAGTACCTTTCTGCTTGAATCGATATCTTCTGCTTTTTTCATCTCTCCTCTTCGTTTTCCCAGTCCCATGAACAGCGCTCCTGATAGCACTGTCAAGTATAAAAAGGCCGATATATCTATATCTGTGATATATGCTCCGTAAAATATTCTAATTAAATAGCCAAGTGCCAAAATAAGGACATCCATTAACGGTACATGCTTTAACTTTATACTGTAAAGTATATTGATTGCGATATAACCGCCCAAAATTAGTGCGCAAATCGCTTTTAGATACAGAGAAATGCCTATCGACAGTACCGTTAACAAAACTCCAACTGCAAATGCACTTTTAACTTTAATCGTGCCGCTTGCCAGCGGGCGCTTTCTTTTCTTCGGATGCAGCCTATCTTTCTCTATATCTTGAATGTCATTAAAAATATAGATTCCTGATGCCGCCAGAGAATACGAAAGGAACCCCAGACTCGTTAAACCAATATATTCCCAAGTAATGTTTTTGGAAAAAAACAACGGGACAAATACTAAAACGTTTTTTACATAGTGCTTAATTCGCAGCAATTTAAGCCACTCTGAAATACAGCATTTCATAATTTTCTTTTTAACCCTCTTGACTGAAAATTGATCTTCCCATGGAAATATCGCTAATTTCTATTTATTTTTAAATATGATTATCTTGCTGGCTACATAATTTAGAATAATAACAATAATATTCGATACCGTTTTCCAAAAAACGCCATTACCCTTCATACAGTCAACAGCAACAAACATAATCCCAACATCTAGAATTCCTGTAAGCAACCGACAGAGGAAAAATGCTATAAGCTCATGCCTTAGTTTATTCTTTTCAAATGATTTGCTGTTAAAAACAAAAAGCTTATTGGTAATAAATGCAAAGATAACCGCAGCAAACCATGCAATGATTGTAGAAAGGATATTGGAAATCTGAAATTCTCCGTAAAATATATTATATACAGCAATATTAATTGCCGTTGTGCATACGCCAAAAAATGTGTAAGTAATTAAGTCTTTATAATGATACAGTACGTTTAAGATGCTTTTCATAATAGACAGGTGTGTTCATCCCCTTCCTAATGGTAAAAATCACATTGGCCTCATGTCGTGATACCAACTGTTTTCAAATAAATCTAAACTTTGATATAGAGAAGCACCGCCAGCATCTCTCATATCCGTCGAAGCTGCGCCAAATGGCCCGTAGATGTCCCAACTTCCTCCAACAAACTTACCCGTTACAGAGACTGGTGAGCCATTTATCGCCTTTATAACGATCAGGCTCACCAGTCTTCTAAGCAGGCATAGCGCAAGCAGCAGCTTATGGAATCGGCGGAAAATAGTACAGAGGTCACCTGCCGTAATCTACACATTGATCTGCGCATCCCGCAGTCCCTTCTGTACTACAGGCAAGAACTATTACCGAATCTTTTCAGGGGAGCAGAGCAGTAACAGTCCCTCAGGACATTCAATAAAAAACACGGTTCTTTTTGTTGACCCTATTGTTCCTTATCATAATCTGTCTTATCCATCACACGATTCCCTATCCCATGTCTCCGCTGCACTAAATCAAAACAGCTTGTTGATAAATTTGATTCTGCTTGCACTCAGACAAATCACCAAACTAATCACAAAGTATACAACCGCACTCAGCGTCATATTAATCAAAGATCCCGAATTGAAGTGCAGCGGAATCATGCCATTGGCGGTATAATTCATAGTCCGCAGAATCATAACATGGATAAAATATACTCCCATTGTGACTGCACCGGCTTGATGGATGATCCCTGCAAATCTATAGTTTATCCTCTTGTGCAGTGCATCCTCACAGGAAAGTACAAAGCTAAACATAGATGCTGCCATCAGCAGATTCCCTGCGCTGCCAATTGCGCTGATAAATGTCTTATCTGCAGCATGATTTACATTAGAAAGGTACAGCGTTTCCAGTGTCGTAATCGTAAGCCCCGCTAAAAACAACAATACATATAACCACTTCGGTTTTTGTCTCAGCTTGTCCCGCAGTTCCCACAAGATCCCGCCAAGCAGAAAAATTCCCAAATCAGGCCAAAATACCACAAAGGAAGGATTGGGCACCCAAATCCCAAGCAATTTTGAACCATCATAAATAACGGTTGGTATAACAAGCAGCAATAGCAATCCATATGCTTTTTGTCTCAGCGTAATGCTGCAGTATAGCTTTGAAATAAACGGCAAAAGCATATAGATTCCAAACAAGCTATACATAAACCACAGATGTGATTCCTGATTCTGAAAAAGCAGTTTCAAAAAATCAATGCCCTGTGCTTGTCCTGATAAAAGCAGATAAATACATCCCCAAAAGAGGGTGGGAATTACGATCCTGGGAATCCTGCTTTTTAGTGTTTCTGAAACCCCATGGGACTTACGAAGCAAATATGCTCCGGAGATCATATAGAAGCAGGGAACTGCAAACGCCGTGAATGTGTTGATAAGCAAAATGGACGTATTTCCGTCCCGGAACTGATCAAATACATTGCACGTATTGTGCAGCAAAACGATCACAAAGCAGCAAATGATTCTCAGCACATCTCCCCAGAGCTCTCTGTCCGCCGCTTTTCTTTGCTTGGTCTCTTTGCTCAGCATATAGAAAGCGGCAGAGAAAACAGCAAAAATCACAGCCCACAAAAACAGGTTGGAGTCTTTGCTCTCCGCCACACTCCCTGCAGGCAGGCTAAAGGGCAGTCCTAATTCCACGCTTGCATCTTGGTTCAAATCAAAGTGCAGTTCTTCTCCACTCATTTCAACACGCACACTGCCCTCATCCGGTCCGACATTAAAGGTCATCGTGCGTTCCTGCGGTATCTCTACCGTCAGTGGGGTATTGTCGGTTGCAGTGTATGTGGCGTTTTCTTCATCAAACAGCCAGTTTCCATGATCCGGCACATTATCCCAGGGGCTCACCCATACTCCGTCTATCGCAGCTCCGCGGTATGTTACATTGGCTCCCGCAGTCTCGCTGTAAACCAAAACCGTAGTCTGCGCCTGTGTGGTGCTGAGGAAATCTACATTTGTTCCAATATTGAAGAGCACAAAAGTAAAGAACGCTGCCACAATAAAAGCATTCAGCGCCCGTAGCGGTTTCGATATTATTTTGCCCCCATGCTCTTGCAAACAGTTCTCCAGTTTAACCTCGGTCTGTAATTTTTCAGTTTCATCCGAAGGATGGAGCAGCTTTGAAACGAGTTCATGCTCTCCATTCAAATACTTTTCATACAGATCGCAAACTTCCTCGGTATCTCCAAACATTACCTGCTTGCCATGATCA
>CAUWEK010000260.1:0-3780 GCA_963557435.1 uncultured Dysosmobacter sp. | reverse complement strand
GATAAGTGCAACGGCAACATGGGCGCCCAGGGCTGCGTCAGCTGGTCCTTTGACCGCAAGGGCGTCATTGTGATCGACAATGAAGAGGGCGAGCTGGATGAGGATACGGTGATGATGGACGCGCTGGATTCCGGCGCTGCCGATTTTGAGGCGGACGGTGCTGTGATGGAGATCACCACGGACCCCGATGCGTTCAACGATGTGGTCAAGGCGCTGGAGGAGAAGGGCTATACCTTTGTCAGCGCGGAGATTGAGATGGTGCCTCAGAACTATATCACCCTGTCTTCTGAGGGCGACGTGAAGAACATGGAAAAGCTCATCGACATGCTGGAGGACAGCGACGATGTGCAGAACGTGTTCCACAACTGGAATAACGACTAAGAACGGAAAGACGGCGGAAGCCGTCTTTCTTTTTTGAATCTCATTAAACAAAACTAATATTTTGTTTAATGAGAAAATGCGTAGAAGTTCATCCGCTCTGGAGATGAGAGCGGGCACAGTGCGTACTTGAAGTGCTGCTTGATGTTTTTTCAGACTCATGTTATAAATAATAAGAATAGAGGATGTGTCCGCAGGATCTTCTGCGGTTCATAAGAGAGGAGAGCTGAGAACAGTGGATACATTGAAAAAAGAACGGTTGGAGCAGGCAGGCATCGACGTGGACGATGTGCTGGAGCGGTTTATGGGCAACGAGGCCCTGCTTGATCGCATGCTGAAAGGCTTCCTGCAGGATCAGAACTACTCCGCCCTGTGCCAGGCAGTGGAGTCTGGGGATGCATCTGCTGCACTGACGGCTTCCCATACCCTCAAAGGGCTGTGCGGTAATTTTTCCATGCGGGAGATGAGCGAACTGGTCACAAAGCAGGTGGCATTGCTGCGCGGCGATGATTTTGCCGGCGCTGCTGCTCTGATGGAGCCCATCAGCCGGTGCTATGATGGATTGACAGAGGCCATTCGGGGGTGCCTGGCATGAAGATCGCCCGGAAAAAGAGAGGGCGTATCTTCAAGGAAATGCGGATTTATTTCATAGTCATTTTGCTATTGGCTGTGTTGGGAGCCGCGTTTCATGCTGTGCTGCGCCAGGCGCTGCTGAAGAATTTCCAGGAGGTCGGAACTGCGCTGGCTCGGAGCTACGTTTCAGAAGAAAGCAACAATTTGACCGTCTATGAGACGTTGCTCAATTTCGGAGCGGAGTCCATTAATGTGCGGATACAGGAAGGACGCACAGCGGACGAAATTGAAGAATGGCTGGGCATGTATTATGAACGGCTGCAAACTGTGTTGGGGGAAGAAACGGTGGATCCCTATGCGGTGCTGGATGGACGGATCATTGCGGCAAATCCCTGGGAAGGGGATACTACATATGATTTCAGCTCCACGGATTGGTATCAGAGCGCACTGGCCGCCGATGGAAAAGTCGTTTTTACCAATGCGTATATTGACTCGATCACCGGGCGTCCGGTGATCACCATTGCGCAAAAGTGCTCCCGGACCACAGATGCTGTGCTGGCGTTTGATATTTTCCCGGAGAATTTCCAGGTGCACGGCAATGCGGTGTCCCTGCCCGAGGGCGCTTCTTTTTATGTATGTGATGGAGCTGGGACGCTGCTGTACGCGCAGAGTGAGCTCAGCCATACCCGGGAAGAGCTCCAGGCGTATATGGATACCATTTTGCCGGATATCAAAAGCGGTGTCTTGGATAACTATGACGCCTATGTGGAGGATCTGACCGGCCAGCGGCGGACCGTGTATTATTACAATATGTCCAACGGCTGGATCGGCGTGATCACGGTCCCGTTTGATACGATCCTGGAGCAGCTGAACTGGTTTTCCATGCTGGTTGGGCTGGTGGTATTGCTATGCCTGGCAGGCGTTTTGATTTTTGCCTGGAGAGACCTGAAGCTGTATGCGCAGGTGGAACGCACCAATGAAACGGTACGGGTTTTGGGCAACACCTATTACGCTCTTTACCGCATCGACTATCAGGAAGAAACCTATGAAATGATCAAGGGCTCGGACTTTGTCCGGGGAAAGATCCCGCAAAAGGGCCCATACTCACTGCTGCTGGATGCCACCAGCCAAGTCATTGAGGAAAAGACGTTCGAGGAGTTCCGGAAGAGCTTTTCCACCCAGAGCATTCGGGAGCTGGTTTCCAAGCGTGTGCGGGATTTCGGAGGAGACTTCCTGCGCCGGTTCGGCGATGAGTATCGCTGGGTCAGTGTCCGGGTGCTGTTCGATGAATCTCTGGCTCCGGATGAAGTGGTTCTTTGCTTCCGGGAAGTGGATCAGGAAAAGCAGCGTCAGCTGCGGGAGCGGGAATTGCTGGAAAACGCGCTGGAAAATGCCCGCCGCAGTGAAAAGACGAAGCACGCGTTCTTCAACAACATGTCCCACGACATGCGTACGCCCCTCAATGCCATTCTGGGCATTTCAGAGTTGGTGCGTCAGCATGCGGATGATCCGGACAAGGTACGCGGCTATATGGAAAAGATCTATTATTCCAGCCGTCAGCTGTTGGACCTGGTCAATGACATCCTGGATATGTCCCGTATGGAACAGGGAAAGGTTATTCTCAACAACCAGACATTTGATCTGCGCCAGTGCATCGAAGAGTGTACAGAGACCTTCCGCCTTCAGGCGGATGCGGAGAAAAAGCACTTCCATGTGGACTATGCGCTGCATAGCTCTATGGTCCTGGGAGATGCCTCCCGTTTTGGCCAGGTCATGAACAACCTGCTTTCCAACGCCTTTAAGTTCACCAATGAGGGAGACTCCGTCTCTGTAAGCGTCAAACAATTTGAGGACAAGACCTATTCCCAGTACCAGATCATTGTAAAGGATACGGGAATCGGCATGTCCGAGGAATTTTTAAAGCACATTTTCGAGCCGTACGCCCGTGAAACCACGTTCTGCTCCAAGCAGGTAGTGGGCACAGGACTGGGCATGCCCATTGTAAAAAATCTGGTCACGCAGATGAGCGGCCAGATCCATGTGGACAGCGAGCTGGGGAAGAGAACTACATTCACTATCACGGTGCCGTTTACCGTGGTGCGGGAAGAGAAAAAGCCCACGGTTTCCGGCAAGGAGACGGACCAGATAGGAGCGTTCTCCCTGAATGGAAAGTGCATCCTGCTGGCAGAGGACAATATGGTCAATATGGAGATTGCCACGGAGATATTGTCCATGAATGGTTTGGAGATCATCCAGGCGTGGAACGGAAAAGAGGCGCTGGATAAGTTCCGGGATTCCCACCCCTTCCAGATTGACGCGGTGCTGATGGATATGCAGATGCCGCAGATGGATGGGTGTGAGGCGGCCCGGCAGATCCGCTCTTTGGCCCGGCCGGATGCAAAGACGGTGCCGATCATCGCGGTGACGGCCAACGCATTCGCGGAGGACATCGCCGCGACTACGGCGGCGGGCATGGACGCCCATGTGTCCAAGCCTATTGACTTCCAGATCCTCTGCAAGACGCTGGAAGAGCTGACCATGAAGAGAAAGCAGTAAAAGACGAAGAAAGGCCCCGCCTGCGGATATCGCAGGCGGGGCCAGATCATATGCGAGCAAAACTGTAAGCCGGGTTCTGTATTTGACAGTCATCTATCTAGGCGTCCTGTTGCCAGAACGCTCAAGCCACCTCTGGGAAGCGGCCGGGCAAGCCATATGCTTCCAACCACGGTGTTGCTCCGAATAGAGTTTACAGCGACGGACAGTCTCCAGCCGTCGGGTGCGCTCTTACCGCACCTTTCCACCCTTACCTCGTCGGCGCAGGTTCCGGGT
>CAUWEK010000259.1:0-3811 GCA_963557435.1 uncultured Dysosmobacter sp. | reverse complement strand
CCCAGCCGCTCCCCTGCCTCCACCGCCGGGCGGGTGAGGATGATGCGGTTGACCTGCTTGTCCCGGAAGGCCTGGACGGCGGCGGCCACGGCAAGGTACGTCTTGCCGGTGCCCGCCGGGCCCACGCCGATGGTGACGGTGTTGCGGAGGACCGAGGCGATATACTCCTTTTGTCCGATGGTCTTGGGCTTGATGGGGCGGCCCTTGGCGCTGATGCACAGCACGTCGCCCGTCAGCTCCGTGACCTGGGCCTCCTTGCCCGAACGCACCAGGCCGATCACATAGCGCACGTTCTGCTCGCCGATGGTCTCTCCCCGGGAGGAGAGGGTCAGCAGCGCCTGGATGGCCTTGACGGCCAAGTAGACGTTCTCAGCCTCGCCCTCCACCCGCAGCTCGCCCTCCCGGTTGACCACGGTGACGGAGAACTCCTGCTCCAAAAGACGGATGTTCTCGTCAAACGATCCGAAGATATTCACGGCCTGCTCCAGCCGCTCGATGCTGATTCTCTGTTCCAATGGTTCCACCACTCCTATTGCTTTGCCGGACATCATCCGTCCGGATCATCCTGATAAATGGGCACCGTTTCCCCGATCTGCTCCTCGCACTCCGCCCGCAGCGTCACCAGCAAACCGCCGTCGGCACTCCGGGACGAGCAAAGCACAGAGCGTACCTGCCCGTAGGGGTCCACCAGGGTGTGGAGATACTCCTCCAGCAGCGCCCCCGCCGCCTCCTCAGCCGCCTGGGGCTCCACCGCCGCCGTCTGCGTCTCGTAAAAGCGGTATCGCTCCGTCACGAGGGTCACCGGCAGGGGAAGGCCAAACAGGGAAAACGGATGTCTGGTGGTTATTTTATCATATTTCCGCCCCTCGATGCTACTGTTTGAAAAGAATTTTACCCGGTCTTTCCCGATCACCAGGGAAACACACAGCTTTTCCTCCCCGGTATAGTGCTTTTCCTGCGCCGTCAGCGGCATCACTGCGGAGAGCGTATACCAGGTTCGCGCCTGCACCGTGCCCATGCCCGCCAGCAGCCGGGCGCCGAAGGTATCCGTATCCTCCACCCCGGAGATGAGCAGCTGCCCTTCCTCCACCGCCGTGCCCGGCAGCACGCACTTGACGCCGTCCAGGGCCCGCACCTGCTGCACCAGCCCCGCCCGTCGGGCCACCACGTTGGTGGGCTGGCGCTCATCCACCATCTCCGGCGCCATGACCCGCTCCCGCACCTGCACGTAGGCCCGGCAGCCGGACACGTTCACCGTCATCCAGCTCAGCTCCGGGATCTCCAGCAGCACATGGTTGCGGATGTCCTCCGCGTCCAGGGAAAAGCCGAAGGTGCCGATGCCCACGCCGTTTTTCTCCAGCGCCCGCAAGATCTCCTCCTCCGTAACAGCCTCGTTTCCTTCCACGGTGAAATCCCAGATGAAAAACGAGCCCACGGACATGCCCGCGGCGCACAGCGCAAGTCCCGCCAGCAGGGCATAGCGCTTGCGGAAGCGCCCCACAAAATAGGGCACGCCCTCCCGCCGCACCACCGTGATGGTGCACTCCAGGCGCTTTACAGCCAGGCGCAGGCTGTGGAAGTCCCGGCGGCTGAGGCGGCAGGTGAACGTGGTCTCGCTCTCCCAGTCCAGATCCCAGAAAGCCAGATTCCGCTCGCCGCACAGATTCAAGATCCGCTCCGGGAACGGTGCTTCCACCCGGATGCGCACCTGCCCCCGCAGGCGGTTGACGATCTCCTTGAGCATTTATCTCACCCACTCCACCGCGTCGATGCGGCCGCTCAGCCGCAGCTCCTCCGCCGTCATGGCCGTCAGCGTCAGATGCTCCCCCCGCAGCCGCAGAACGCCGCCGGACGTATTGATGTCGATCTGGGTCTCGCTGTACGCAAGGATCCCCGTGTGCCGCTCCAGGTACAGCTGGCGGCTGCCGATCATCTCCAGGTGGGGCAGCCGGGCCACCACGTCCGCCGGCAGGTCAAAGAGCTCCGCCACGCTCCCCAGCACACCGCCGCGCTCTTTCCGGTTCCGTTCCATATTCGTTCACCTCACATCCAACCCTATGCGCCATGCCCGTCCCACTTGCCTTGCATGGATCCTCCCCGTCCGGCATAAGTATCCATGGGTGATGTGTATGAAGATCCGGCGGCAGGCGCTGTGCCTTCTGGTCCTGGGTGTTTTGATCTGGTTTTTGATGGATGCGCAGTCCGTCCGTTCCGCCGCGCTGGAGGCGCTGGCGCTGTGCGCCTCGTCCGTGATCCCCGCGCTCTTCCCGTTTTTGGTGGTGTCCACGCTTCTTTTGAAGCTGGGCTTCGGCGAAGCCCTCTCCCCCTGGCTGGCGGGGCTCATGGAGCCGCTTTTTCGGGTGGGCGGCGCGGGCGGCGCGGCGCTGGTGCTGGGCCTTGCAGGCGGCTACCCGGTGGGAGCCCGGACGACGGCGGAGCTTTACACCGCCGGTTCTCTCAGCCGGGAGGAGGCGGAGCGGCTTTTATGCTTTGCCAACAACTCCAACCCGGTCTTTCTCATCAGCGTTCTGGGCGTGGGTGTGTTCGGCTCCGTGCGGACCGGCGTTTGGCTTTGGCTCATTCATGTGCTCTGCGCCCTTTTGACGGGTCTCCTCTTCCGGGGACACGGTGTTTCTTTTGGACACCAGTATATGAAAAGGGAATCCGCTTCACAGAATATCTCCTTTTCCTTCGCCCTGGTGCAGTCCGTCCGGGAGGGGTTGGGCGCCATTTTGTCCGTCTGCGCCTTTGTGGTGTTCTTCTATGTGCTCTCCCGGCCGCTGCTCTCCCTGGGCGGCCTGGTCGGCACGGCCGCCGTGGGCATCACAGAGCTTTTTTCCCTGACGCCGCTGCTGACGCCGGACCGCATAGGGTTTGCCCTGGCCGCCGCCATGGCAGGCTGGGGCGGTCTGTCCGTGCTGTGCCAGACGGCGGCCGTGGTGGAAAAGAGCGGGCTTCCCATGGGCCGCGCCGCAGCGGGCAAGGCCGTCCACGGCCTGCTCTCCGGGCTGCTGGGCTGGCTGCTGGCCGGGTATGTGCTGGGATAACAATACCCTCCGTCGCCGAAATCCGACAACGGAGGGTATTGTTTTTCTAAAATTCTACAATTTGTATCATCTTTGTCCCTTATCATAAGGGATACCCTCTGCCTTGGGTGCCCGGGACTTCTGGGAGGTGAACGCCAGGACTACCAGAGAGATGATATAGGGCAGCATGTTGTACACGGAGCTGGGCAGGTTCAGCGCCTGCAGCACGTCAAAGCCGGAGTACACGTTGCCCAAGGCCCGGAAAAAGCCGAACAGGATGGCCGCCAAAGCGATGCGGGTGGGCTTCCACTGGCCGAAGATCATAACGGCCAGGGCCAGGAAACCGAAGCCCGCCACGCCGTTTTCAAATTTCCACTCGCTGACGCCGGCGGTGATATACACGATGCCGCCCAGGCCGCCCAGTACGCCGGAGATCATGACGCCGGCATAGCGCATCTTATAGACGTTGATGCCCACGCTGTCCGCCGCCTGGGGATGCTCGCCGCAGGCCATGAGCCGCAGGCCGAACCGGGTCTTGTACAGCGTCACATAGGCGATGACCAGCGCCGCCGCGGCCATCAGCATGAACCAGTTGAACTCAAAGGAGCCGATGTTCACCAAAAAGGCCTTCTTTGGCTCGATATACTGGATGGTGGAGGAGACGTTGTCCACGCTTTCGGCGGTGTTCATGGCCTTGACGAACACGGTGGCCGCCGCGGTGCCCAGCAGGTTCATGGCGGTGCCCACCAGGGTCTGGTCGGCCTTGAAGTTGATGGCCGCCACTG
>CAUWEK010000258.1:0-3895 GCA_963557435.1 uncultured Dysosmobacter sp. | reverse complement strand
TGCGGAACAGCGGCGTTTGCCCAAGAGATTCGGAATGGCTGATAAAGAGATAGGCATTGGGGAGCATGGCGTTGTAGAAGCGCCGTACCAGGGCGTCCCGGGTGGCCTGGTCGAAGTAGATCATCACGTTGCGGCAGAAGATCACATCAAACTTCAGCCGGAACCGGATCGGGTCCATCAGGTTGAACGTGCGGAAGATCACGTTGCTGCGGATAGCTGGCGCCACAGTATACTGGGTGCCCGGGCGGTCCTGAACGAAATAACGCCGCAGCCAGTCCGCGGGCATGTCGGCCGGCGGCTGATAGACGGCGGCTTTGGCCTTGGCCATGGCCTGCTGGGAGATATCGGTGGCCAGCACCCGGGTATCCCACTGGGACGCCTGGGCACCGAAGTATTCCTTGAGACACATGGACAGGGTGTAGGGCTCCTCGCCGCTGGAGCAGCCCGCACTCCAGATGGCAAGGACCTTGTCCTTCTGGTGGCGCTGTGCCAGCTCCGGCAGGACAGTCTGCTGGAAAAAGGAGAAGTGGTCTTTCTCCCGGAGAAAGTATGTGTAGTTGGTGGTGAGCTTGTTGAGTACCAGCTCCAGGTCCTGGGGGTCCCTGGCGGTGAACAGATGCTCCAGAAAGGACTTGAAGTCGGTGTATCCCCGGGTCTTGAGAGACTGGGAGAGCCGGCTGGTGATCAGCTGGCGCTTCTTGCTCAGATCGATGCCGTAGTTTTCATGAATGAACCGGACCAGCCGCTGAAAGTCTTCGTCGGTGATGGTCAGATCATGAAACATCATATCCATGAGGCACCTCCGGCCGCTCAGGCGTGCGCCAGAAGGCGGGCGCAGTCAAAGACCATCATGGTCTGGCTGTCGTCCAGGGAGCACATGCCGCCCACCAGCTTTTGGGCGCTCCGGGGCGGAGCCGGCAAAATGGCGGAGATATCCACATCGACCATCTTTTCCACCTGGTCTACCAGGATCCCCACCTGCTCGTCATCGGCTTGCAGAATGATGATGCAGGTGTTGTCCTGCTCTTCCTGGGAGAGGAGGCGGCGGATATCCAGAATGGGAAGGATCTGGCCCCGCAGATTGATGACGCCCCGCACATGGTTGGGCAGCAAGGGGACCCAGGTGATGACATGGTTGGTGATGATCTCCACCACCTGGCTGGCCGGCACGCCGAAAAGCAGGCCGGAGGACTGGAAGAGCAGGTATTTTTCCGTCTGCACTTCCTCAGTGGGTTCCGGGGACAGCTGGTCCTCGGTTTGGAATAAAAGATCCTGTTCGGTCATAATGGTTCTCCTTTACCGGGCGGCGGTGTACAGATTGGCAACATCCAGAATGATGCTGATATTGCCGTCGCCGAGAATGGTGCATCCCGCGATGCCGCTGGCTTTGATGTTGAAACGGTTGAGATAGGCCGGCAGCGGCTTGACTACGACCTTCTGCTCGCCCAGCAGGCTGTCTACAAACAGGCAGTAGGAGAGGTCGCCCGCGTCCAGCCAGATCAAAATACCGTCCTGGATGTCGGTGCAGCCGCTGTCCATTTGATACAGGTCCCGCATGCGGATCACAGGATAAAAGCTGCCCATGCAGCGGAACAGCTCCCCGCCGGAGGCGTCCTGGACCAGGTCCTCCCGGGAGATCTTGAAGGACTGGCGGATGTTGTGAATGGGGATGGTGAAAATGGAGCCGCCCACGGAGACCTCCATGCCGTCCATGATGGCCATGGTCAGAGGGATCTTGAGGGTGGTGGTCATGCCCTGGCCCGGCTCGCTGGTGATGGAGACGGTGCCGCCCACCTCTTCCACGTTCTTTTTGACCACATCCATGCCCACGCCCCGGCCGGAGAACTCCGTGACCTCCGTGTTGGTGGAGAAGCCTGGCGCCATGAGAAAGTTGAGGATGTCCTTGTGGGAGTACTCCACATCCGGCTGGGCCAGGCCGTTGCGGATGGCTTTGCTGAGCACGGCGTCGTAGTTGACGCCCTGGCCGTCGTCCGTGATCTCAATAATGACCTCACTGCCGGTGTGCCGGGCAGAGAGGATGATCTGGCCTACGGGGTCTTTTCCGGCGGCCACCCGGGCCTCGGGGCTCTCCTCGATGCCGTGGTCCATGGAGTTGCGGACGATGTGCATGATGGGATCGCCGATGCTGTCCACGATGGTCTTGTCCACCTCGGTGTCCTCGCCCACCAGGGTCAGCTTTGCCTGCTTGCCCAGCTTCTTGCACATGTCCCGGACGATCCGGTTCATCTTCTGGAAGGTAGCGGACACCGGCACCATCCGCAGGGACATGGACACGTCCTGCAGCTCGTCGGTGAGCTTGCGCAGCTGCCGGGCGGACTTGGTGAACGCATCCAGCTTGAGGCCCTTCAGGTCGGGGGAGGCGGTGAGCATGGATTCGGTGATGACGATTTCACCCACCACGGCTGCCAGCTCGTCCAGTTTGTTGAGGCTTACGCTGATAAGGCTTTCCTTGTGATGACCGGCAGGTGCTTTCTGCACTGCCGGGGCTGTCTTCTGAGGAGCGGAAGATGCTTTTTGGACCGCAGCGGCCGGCTGCGGCGCGGGTGCGGCTTCCGGCGCGGGGGAGGCGGGGACTGCCTGATCCGGCTGGGGAGCGGGCTCGTCCATGGTTTGATAGGAGCGCACCACGCCGCTGCCGGTAACGGCCTGGATGGCATTGTCCCGGTCCGACTGGGTGCGGAAGTGCAGCAGAAAACCTGATTCCACGATCTGGTCGGCGGTGGCGGGGTCGGATTCCACCCCCTGGGGCTCGTAGGTCATGTCGGAGGGGGAACAGAACTCGTGGATGGTGTTGAGCAGCATGTAGGCACGCAGGTTCTCCATGCCGCAGCCTTCGTCAAAAAAGACCTGCAGGCCGTAGGGGAAGCCGGCAGGCGCCGCAGGCGCGTCGGGAGCGGCAGATGCCGCCGGGCCGTTGGAGGCGTCGGAGGCAGGCTGACCGCCGGTGCGAATTTGATCGATGAGTCTATTAACTTTCCCCAGGAGCGTGTCGATATTTTCAGTAAGGGGTTGTTCGTTTTCAATGTGGTCCAGCTCACCGCGGAAAAAATCGATGGTCTGGAACAGCAGATCGAACAGCTCGGGCCGCAGGCTCTCCGGCACCACGTCCATGGTTTTGTCCCGGATGATGGAGAACAGGTCCTCAGCCCGGTGGGCGATGGTCATGAGGGAGTTATACTCCATCATGGCCGCAGAGCCCTTGATGGTGTGCATGATCCGAAAGATGGTGTTGATGTCGTCTTGCGAAAAGCTGTCCTGCTGCTCGGCGGTGAGCACGATGCTGTCCAACTGCTCAAGCAGGGTGTTGGTTTCGTATAAAAAGGCGTCCAGAATGCTGTCGTTGCCGGAACTCATAGTCAGATGCTCCTTCCTTGGTGTTCGACTTCTATTGTTTTATCGGCCGGATTCCTGGAAAGATAAGTGCTTTGGCAAAATATCAGGCTGGGCCGGGCAAAGACGGCCGATCTTATTTTAAGAGGTGGACATTATGGCGGATCTTTTGGGCGCGGCAAACCGTGTCCCGGGATATGACGCTTCCAATAACCATACTGTTGGGACGGCCGTCCGCAGCGGGGACCGCCCGGTGCAGAATGTTCCGGACCCCACCCGGGTGGTGCGGGCGGAATCGCGGACGGAGCAGCAGGGAGCGGACAACGCCCTGGACTCCAACGTTCTTCGTTACGATTCCAATCTTCAGACATTTCTCCAGCGTCTGCGGGAGACTCCGGAGCTGCCGCAGGTCCTGCGCAGGACCATGGTGCTGCTGCGGGGCATCGTGCAGACGCCGGGAATCCAGCCGGGCATTGCCCAGGAGATCTCCCGGCTGATGGAGATGCTCAGCCTGGACGCCCAGGGCTTCGAGCAATTCTTCATG
>CAUWEK010000257.1:0-3937 GCA_963557435.1 uncultured Dysosmobacter sp. | reverse complement strand
TCTTTATATTCAGAAGCGGAAGATCACACGGAGTCGGCGCGGGCCAGCTCCACGATCTCGCCCACGCCGCTGAGAACGGCGGTAGGGCGATAGGCATAGGTTTTCAGCGTCTCCACGGTGGATACACCGGAGAGCACCAGCACGGTGGACATGCCGCTCTCCATGCCGGAGATCACATCCGTGTCCATCCGGTCGCCCACCATGACGGAGTCGGCGGAGTGGCAGTGCAGCATCCGCAGGCCGGTGCGCATCATGAGGGGGTTGGGTTTTCCACAGAAATACGCCTGGGTCCCGGTGGCCATTTCGATGGGCGCTACCAGCGCCCGGCAGGCGGGGGCAATGCCGTTTTCAATGGGGCCGGAGACGTCGGAGTTGGCACCGATGAGCTTGGCACCCTTCAAAACCAGGTTGGTGGCCTTGGTCAGGGTGTCCAGCGAGTAGGACCGGCCCTCGCCCACTACCACGTAGTCCGGATTGACATCGTTCATGGTGATGCCTGCGTCATAGAGGGCGTTGAGAAGGCCCGCTTCTCCGATCACAAAGGCGGAGCAGCCGGGGGCCTGCTCTTTCAAAAAGGCGGCGGTAGCCAGGGCGCTGGTGTAAAAATGCTCCTCGGAAACGTCCAGACCCATGCGGGCCAGCTTCTGCTGCAGTTCCCGGGGGGTATATCCGCTGTTGTTGGTCAGGAAGAGATACTCCTTTTCCTCATCATGCAGCCACTGGATGAACTCACAGACGCCGGGCAGGATCCGGTTGCCGTGATAGATCACGCCGTCCATATCGCAGATAAACCCACGCTTTTGATTGAAATCGAGTGTGCGCTCCATATGCCCTCCTATCAAAGCAAGTCACGGTGTTTTTTGCCGGGGAGACGATCCCGGCGGCTTTACTTGGAATCGAACTCAGTATAGCGTGCCCGGGAGGACTTGTAAACACCAGACCTGTCCGGCGGAGGTCAGTTTTCCGGGCGGCAAGACCCTTGCTCTGCCCGGTCCAGGGGGAAATAGGTGGTTTTCAGTTGGTGGAGACGTTCCAGCGCGTCGGTTCCCCGGGGGCCCAGCTGCTGGGTCACCGCCACCACCAGAGCGTCCAGCAGGGCGGCGGGGGCGGCTATGGAGTGGTACTCTTTTTCCTCACCCCGGTAGGCAAAGAGGGTGATATCCGCCTGCTCCTGGGGCGGGACGCAGGTGCGGCTCACAAAGGCCAGGGTCCGGCAGCCCACGTGCCGGCTGTGGTCCAGGATGACCTGCCCTTCCCGGGAGAGCTTGGAAAAGCTGAACATCACCGCAAGATCCCCCTCCCCAGCCTGGGACAGTCCCTCCAAAAGCTCGGAGCCGCTGGAGGGCAGCAGGGAGACCTGCAGCCCCAGCCGCCGCAGGCGAAAGGCCAGCATCTGAGCCAGGGTCGCGGAGGCGTTTTTTCCGTGCAGGAAGATCTGCCGGGCGGCAGCGATGGCCTCCACGGCCCGGTCGAATTCCGCCCGGTCCAGCTGCCGGGCAGTTTTCTCCAGATACAGCTGCTGGCGCTCCAGCCACGCGGCGGGAGAAAACGCATCCTCCCGGGACAGGGTGCCCGCCATTTTGACCGCCGGGCCGGAGGCCTGCTCCATCACCAGGCTTTTGAGGTCCTTAAAGTCGGTGCAGCCTACATGCCGGGCAAACCGGGAGACGGTGGCGTCCGACAGCTCCAGGCGCTGGGCCAGCTGTCCGATGGACAAAAACAAAAAAGTATCCGGATTGGTGTTGATATAGTCCAGGATCTTCTGCTCCGCCCGGGTCAGCTCCCCGGGGGACACATCCAGACGCAGTTCCATAGGTCCTCCTGAAGTTTTGGCGCTAAGACGCGTCTATGCGGTGGCGCCTTTGGTGAGAATGGAGACGTAGTCCCCGCCCAGGGCGTGGATCTCCTTGAGAGAGCGCTTCAAAAGGCAGGCGGTGCGAACCTGGGCGGCGGCGGTGTCCGAGATCTGGATCTCATAGCGCCCTGCCTCCATCTCCTCCCGCAGGGTGGAGATGGACGTGCAGGTGCGCTCCAACACGGTGGTGACGCAGCCGTACTGTACCGCCTGATGGGTGTCGCTGCCGGAGACCACCGGGATGCGGAGAAGCTTTCCAAGACCGTAGGTCAGTGTCTCCGTCCGGGCCCGGTCCAGGGCCAGGTCCTTGCCGTTGAGGTCCAGGAAGTCCAGCCGCCGCAGCTGCGCCTGGGGCAGCTGCGGTACATGGCCGCCGGGGCGGTAGGGGTGGGCGCAGCCCACCAGCACCGGGTAGTCTTCCAGCAGATCCAGCAGCGCCGCAAAGGGGAGAAACTGCCCCTTCTCCTTGTGGGGCTCCAATCGGCGGTTCAGCTCCAAAATGGCCTCCAGCGGGCCGATGGAGAGGATGTGTCCGCCCTCGGCCACGTCGGTCTCCATGCCCGGAAAGATCCGCAGGCCGTTGGGCAGCTCCAGCACATCCTCCCGGCGGCGGCTCACCGAGGTGAGATAGCCGTAGAGCTGGTCAAAGTGCAGCGTGTTGAAATGCTCCGTCAGACACAGGGCGTCCAGCCCGGCCCGGCGGGCCTCACCGAACAGCCAGTCGGTGTAGGCGGTGGAAAAGGGGAGCTTTTTGGCCAGCTTCCCGTGGGTGTGAAAATCAAGGCGCAAGGAAAGACCTTCTTTCAAAGCAGAGTGGAGCACAGCGTGGCCAGCGCCATCCACAGAGCGGACAGCGCCAGGAACAGCAGATCGTTATAGGTCACCTTCAGGGCGGCGAGGCGCAGCTTTTTCACCGCCTTGCTGGACGCGGCGCAGCGGTAGCCCCGCAGCTCCAGGGCCTCCACGGTGGTGCGGGAGCGCTTGGCGGTGTTGAGCATCAGGGGGTAGAAGGACTCCATGATGATCTTCACCTGATAGATGAGGTAGCGCACCTTGCCCCAAAAGGTGTCGTGGGCGGGAGGGTTGCCCCGCAGGCGGTAGGAAAGAAGCACATTTTGAAATTCCTCCATGAGCATGGGCAGCATCCGGTAGGCGTAGGAGATGGAAAAGCTCAGCCGCTCCGGGCAGCCGTACCACATGAGGCCGTTGGAAAGCCGGTCCGGGTCCAGACCGGAAAAGACGGTGATGGAGGCCAGGGAGACGGTGGCCACCTTCAGTGTCAGTACCAGCAGCGGGATGATGGCCGCGGCGCTGCCGCCGAAAAAGAGCGTGACCACGAACAAATAGCCCGTCTGGGAGAACACGCCCAGGGCGAAGAGAAAGAGCACCAGACCCGCCACCTGGGCCAGCAGAGTGGTCACCATGACCAGAAGGAAGCTGCCCAGCAGGAAGGGAAGGTCACTGACGAACCAGGGCACCACGCCGAAGAACAGGTACCATCCGATCAAGATACGGGGGTCCAGGGCGGCGATCACCGTGTCGTCATTGCCGTAGGCGTTTTTGAGCACCTGGCTGCGGAGAAAGTCCATGGAGAATTTGTCCAGGACATTTTCGGAAAGCCGGTTCATCATGTGTTCCATGGAGATGCCTCCTCAAAGCGGTCTGTAAAGTCGTCGATGGTGTAGCAAAGGGCGTTTTGGTCCAGCGTCCGGGCCATGGTAAAGATCTCCGGCGGGCGGATGCCCACCAGAGCCGCCAGATCGGAGCGGGAGAAGATCTCGTCCCGGCTGCCGTCGGCCACCACCTGCCCGCCCCGCAGCACGATGATCCGCTCCGCCCACTGGCACACCAGCTGCATATCGTGGGTGGCGATGACAGCGGTGCGGATGATGTCCTTCATGTCCTCCAGCACCCCCAGGATCTCCCGGCGGGTGGCGATGTCCAGGTTGGCGGTGGGCTCATCCAGCAGCAAAATGCCGGGCTCCAGCGCCACACCGATGGCCAGGCTGGCCCGGCGCATCTGCCCGCCGGACATGAGCCGCCCGTCCCGGTCCTGAAGCGCTTTGAGCCGGAACCGCTCCA
>CAUWEK010000256.1:0-3951 GCA_963557435.1 uncultured Dysosmobacter sp. | reverse complement strand
CGGTGCCGCCCTCTTGCCTTGCTCCACTTTGGGACAACTTGTCCCAAGGTCAGTAGGGGCTGTTCTCAAAGTGCTGCTGGCCTCCTCCAGACCGCAGAAGTCAAAGACCTCATGGAGCTCGGCCACTACACGCCGGATGTCCGTGGGAGAAAACCCGCAGTTTTCCATAGCGTAGATGACATAGCCCCGGCAGGCGTTGTTGCTCCACGGCTGGGCAAGCAGGGCCGCCAGTTCGGGATCATACTTCATGTTGGTTTCCTCCTTGATAAAAGTTTCGGGAGCGCCACGCTCATTTCCTTGGCCCGTCAAAAGACAGCAATACTCAGCATGACGCTCCCGAGGGGGCGGCGGCCTGGAGGGGCAAGCAGCCAGCTTGTCCGGCTGCGGATCATGGCCGTGGGGTGGCTTGTCCCACTTGCGGCGCTGGTGTTATTCGCTCGTTCTCCTGCCGGAGAAGTCACAGCGCACCCGCCGCCCGGCTCCTCGCTCTATGGCTCAGGGCCGCCGCTATTCAGTTGTTGATCGGATGTAACTCCTCTCATATACCAAGGACAAAAAACATCCCAATGCGGGGGCAACTTACAAAACTTTTTTCAGATATTTTTTCATGCTCTCCAAACCGAGCTTCACGGACTCCCGCACCGAGCTTTCATTGACATCCTCGGCCTCGGCCACCTCCCGATAGCTCTTGCCGAGGATCACACAGGCATCCACCCGGCGGCCCTGCGTTTCGGGCAAAGAATTGAGTGCAGCGCACAGATGGCAGAACAGCTCCATGCGCTCCAGCAGCTCCTGCGGGGTGGGCTCAGGAATGCAGGCGGAGTATTCGATCCCGTCCTCGCAATCGAGAGAATACTGCGCCTTGTTGCGGACGATCCGCCGCTGATAGGCAGCCTCGTACAGTCTGCTTGCCCGGAGCTCGTCAGCCACTTCCTCGGAAACCTCTATGTATTCGTCGTGGGTGTACCACGGATAAAAGTCTTTCAGATTGATGGTCGTCATTTGTAATTCCTCCGTTCAGATGGTTGGGGGTGAATGGCGATCTGAACGGAGGGCGGTGGAGAACGACACCTCGGGCCGCTTTTTCCCACTTTGGGACAACTTGTCCCAAAGCAGGCAAAACAAAATGCGCTCGTATGCCGCAACGACACACAAGCGCATAAAACTACATTTTCACTTATGTACTTCCATATTTCGCATCCGCCGCCAGACTGCTCCCATTGGGCGGATGAGCTTTTTTTGACAGATTAGGGGGATAAAAAATAAAAAAGGACACAGCGATACCTCCCGGACACCGCCGTATCCTTAAAAAAGGGCGACTTTAACACACCCCCCGTATTCTCATTTTTCAAAAAGAAAACGGCGGCCTTGTTTTTACAAAACCGCCGCTGGTAATGTAGAATAAGCGCACAAAATCGACCTGCCCGGCAACGGTTTTTTCTTTCCCCCGTCGGGCGGGGCAGGCTGTTATCGTTTGTTATAAAGCAAAACAGAGCCGATAACATCCGAGGTTTTACCTCAGCGTTATCGGCTCTGCGTCTTAGCGTCTGGCTCTTTGATAACTGAAATATTTTGTTGTCGCACACTGATTAGCGTTTCCTGTTTACATTTCGGGCAATACAGCGGAAACCGTTCAAGCACTGTGTCGTATCGAATACGCAGTCGTGTTTTACTACCGCACATGGGACACATAATCCATTGAGTTTCACCCATACCAAACCCTCAAAATAAATCAATACTTGAAAAGATTTTCTTGGATACAAACATAGAGAAAAGCCAAAGTGCGCCCCCGATCACCCAGAGTACAATATACATTACACCGGGAACGGCAGAGAACGATTGGGTAACTGTTGCCGGTACTACGACAGAATTAGCTACGCTCATAAGTACAGGGCCAGCAACAACCAGCAGCATCGCTAACAGTTTTGTTTTTTCATACCCGAATCGGTATTGAATGGGAAGAAATACCCCCATACAAATAACCTGAATCCAAAAAACAATGACAGCAGAACGCACGAAATCAACAGCAGCCAACTGGGGAATAACTTGCATTTCGATACGGAATACCACACAGCAATAAAGGTAAATTAAAAAGTAGAGCAGATACTTTTCCTCTACAAGTTTTCCTCTGTTATAAGGGGTGGCACAAAGCAACGCTGTTGCTTTAGGGTACATATTTTCCTTTTCGGAAACCGCAAGATTGAACGCAACAGAAGAAATAAAGACAGCTCCCGGAAGTGCAAACACTTCAAGCATTTGAGGCTGTTTCCAGACCAAGAGCACCGGCAGGCCAACTCCAATGAGAATAACCGCAGCCACATAGTTCTTTGCAATAATGCAATCCTTCTTCAATAGTTGTAAAATCATGCAGGTTCACCCTCCTTCATGTGGGAAAGCATGATGTCCTCGACCGTCACTCGTTCAAATACAGCATCCGGGAATATCCTTTTGGCTTCTTCCACTTGGTTAGTAACACCCGTAAAACCGTATTTCGTTTGCTCCACCTTCAAAAACAGTTTTTTGGTTTCGGCGGGCAACAGGCCCTTTCCTTTCACGAGCCGATGGGTTTCCAACAGCATATCTTTATCTTCCTCGAACAGAATTTTGCCGTTGTCGATCATCACCAGCATATCCGCAGCTTTATCTAAATCAGAAGTGTTGTGCGTGGAATAGAATACAGCCTTTCCGCCCTGATCCATGAATCCTTTCAAAATTTCAATGAATTGCTTTCTCACCAGAGGGTCAAGGCCACTTGTGGGTTCGTCCATAATCAGCAGTTCTGCATGGTGGGACAGCGCCAATGCCAATGAGAACTTCATTTTCATACCACGCGAGAGAGAAGAAATGGTCTGATCGGGCCTAAGAGAAAAAGCATCTAAGTAATGCGTATATGCCCCGTTGTCCCAATGGGAGTAGGAAGAAGCAATCAAGTTCTTCATCTGGGTCAAGGTTAATTCATCATAGAAGAATCCCTCGTCAAAGACGACTCCAATAGAATCTTTGAAAGATTTTTCTGTTTTTGATATGTCTTTACCCTTAAATTTTATGGTGCCAGCCTCGTGAGAGATTAGGTGAAGAATGGAGCGTATGGTAGTGGTTTTTCCAGCGCCGTTTGCACCGATAAAACCCGTGATACAATCTTCATAAATTGAAAAGGACACCCCATTCAACTGAAAACCGGGATATGTCTTTTTAAGACCTTCCACCTCTAAAAGCGGCTGCATATTAGACCTCCTCATACAAAATATCCATCATCATGTTCAGTTCTTCTTTTGTGATTTTAAGTGATTTTGCTGTTTGAATCATATCCTGCATCTTCTGTTCCACGAGTCGGCGTTTGGAATCCCGCAACAGCTCAAGATTGCTTGTTGATATGAATGTCCCTATACCAACTTGGCTGGTTACAAACCCCTCTTGCTCCAGTTCTTCGTAAACCCGTCGTATTGTTAGAACGCTTACAGACAGGTCATTTGCAAAGGTGCGGATGGACGGAAGAGGATCACCTTCTACCAACTCCTCTTTCAAAATAGCATCTTTAATCTGATCTTTGATTTGCTGGTATAGGGGGGTATCAGAAGTATTTGAGATTACGATCTTCACAGGACTATCACCTCCTGTTCTAGTGTGCTGTTCTATAATACACACTATACACTATCATCACAATAAAGTCAAGGCTGCCTCTTTGACAAGCCTAATATACACGAAACAAAAAACTACTTGAAATAAAATATAGTTTCGTTCTCATGTTCAAACCCGAAATGTAGAATAATATAGGGTGATATGAGAATGTACCAATACGACAAACACCTTGATTTTCACGCCTTGGGCCGTGAGATCAAACGCAAACGGGAGGAAAAAGGCTGGACACAGGAATACTTGGCCCAGCTCGTGAACCGCACCCCACGCTCCATCATGTATATCGAGAACCGGGGGCAATACCCCAGCTTTGAT
>CAUWEK010000255.1:0-3960 GCA_963557435.1 uncultured Dysosmobacter sp. | reverse complement strand
CGGCATCTCCATCATGGAGGGCTACCGGGTGGACCGCACCGTGCTCACCGCCCCGGAGATGCAGGCCATCCTGGCGGGCCTCAGGAGCCTGGACAGTGTCAGCGGCACCCGGCGCTATGCGCAGCTGATGGAGAAGCTGTCCGCCGGGACGGGCGGGCTGGTCAGCGGCGGCGCCCACATGCTCATCGACCTGGCCTCCTGGTACAAGACCAGCCTGCCGCCGAAAATCGAGCTGATCCAAAGGGCCATCGAGCAGCACTGCACCATCCGCTTTACCTACTTTTCCCCCAAGGAGGAATCGGTGCGCACCGTGGAGCCCTGCTATCTGGTGTTCCACTGGTCCACCTGGTATGTATGGGGCTGGTGTCGGCTGCGGGAGGACTTCCGCCTGTTCAAGCTGAACCGCATGACGGAACTCGCTGCCGGAGAGTCCTTTGCCCCTCGCAGTGCGCCGCTGCCCGACCTTGCGCCGGAGCGGGTCTTTCCGGTGAGATACCGGGTCACCGTTCTCTTTGACCCGTCCTGCCGCTGGCGGCTGGTGGAGGAGTACGGCGCAGACCGCTTTACTGTGGAGCCGGACGGCAGACTGCGCTTTACCGGAGGCTTTCCGGACGCGGACAGTGTGCTTGGCTGGGTGCTGACCTTCGGAGACAAGGCGGAGCTGCTGGAGCCGGAAGAGCTGCGGCGGCAGCTTGGAAAGCTAACGAAAACGCTGGCCGACCGCTATGGAGGGAGGGATTGACATGGCGTCTCATCAGGATTTTGTGGACTATGTGGCCGAACAGCTCCAGGGAGCGGGCGTCATCCGCAGCCGGAAGATGTTCGGCGAATACGGCCTCTACTGCGACGAGGTGTTTTTTGCCGTCATCTGTGACGACCAGCTGTTTGTGAAGGTCACTCCACAGGGCGAAGCGGCGTTTCCTGACCTTCCCAAGGCCCCGCCTTACGAGGGGGCGAAGGACTACATCTGGATGGAGGATGTGGAGGACCGGGAGCGGATGACGGAGCTGGTGCGCATCACCTGTGAGGCTCTGCGGGGCGAGCCTCCAAAAAAGAGGAGGAAATGAACATGGCCTTTGACTATAAGAAAGCGTATAAGGAATTCTATCTGCCGCCCAGGGAACCGGGCATCATCACCGTGCCCGCCATGAACTTTCTGGCCGTGCGGGGGCAAGGCGACCCAAATGAGGAGAATGGAGCCTATAAGCAGGCTTTGGAGATGCTCTATGCCGTGGCTTATACCATCAAAATGAGCAAAATGGGCAGGCACCAGCTGGAGGGCTACTTCGACTATGTGGTGCCGCCTCTGGAGGGCCTTTGGTGGCAGGAGGGCATTTACGGGGTGGACTACGCCCATAAAAAGGACTTTCAGTGGATCTCCATCATCCGTCTGCCGGAGTTCGTGACAAAAGAGACCTTTGACTGGGCCATCCGGGAGGCCGTGGAGAAAAAGCAGCGGGACTTCTCGGCGGTGGAGTTCTTCTCCTGGGAGGAGGGCCTGTGTGTCCAGTGCTTGCACCTGGGCCCCTACGATGAAGAGCCCGCCACCGTGGCCGCCATGGAGGCATATGCCAAGGCCCAGGGCTATGAAGAGGACTTCGGCGAGGGCCGGTTCCACCACGAGATCTATCTGAGCGATGTGCGGCGGTGCAAGCCGGAAAAGCTGAAAACCGTCCTCCGGCACCCAGTGAGGAGGATTCCATGAAAGGCTTTACCCGCGCGGAGACCCGATTTTCCCTGTGCGGCCTGAACTGCGCCCTGTGCTCTATGCATCTGGGCGGCTACTGCCCCGGCTGCGGCGGCGGGGCAGGGAACCAGAGCTGCGCCATCGCCAAATGCTCCCTGGAGCATGGCGGCGTCCCCTTTTGCTGGGAGTGCCGGGAGTACCCCTGTCCCCGCTATGAGGACTTCGACGATGGGGACTCCTTTGTGCCCCACCGGAACCGGCAGCAGGACATTGCCCAGGCCCGGGAGCTGGGACTGGAGGCATACCTTGCCCGGCTTGAGGAAAAACGTGCGATTTTGGATGAACTTCTGGCCCAATACAACGACGGCCGCCGCAAGACCTTTTTCACCACGGCAGTCTATCTCCTGCCCCTGGAAGATTTGCAGGCCGTGATGACCGCGCTGAACAGTCGGCCGGAGCTGGGCGGGCAGGCAGTCAAAGCGCGTGCCCTTGCCGCTGTGGGGCTGCTGCAGGAGGCGGCGGACCGCCGGGGCATCAGCCTGAAGCTGAACAAGAAACTGAAAAAGGGGTGAGCTTATGCCGACTTCCGGAGTGACCGTCTATTTCCCCTGCCCGGTGGAGCAGGTGTGGCAGACGGTGACGGACCTTGCCCATACCGCCTGGCGCAGCGACCTCAAGCGGGTGGAGGTCCTGGACGAAACCCACTTTGTGGAGCATACCAAAAACGGCTATGCCACGGAATTTACCGTCACGGCCTGTGAGCCGTCCCGGCTTTGGGCTTTCACCATGGCCAACGGCAATATGTCCGGGATCTGGGAGGGGATCTTTGAGTCGGCGGAGGGCGGTGCCCGGCTTCATTGCACCGAGACGGTTCACGCCAAACACTGGTGGATGCGTCCCTTTGTTCCCGGCTATCTGAAGCGGCAGCAAAAGCGGTATCTGGACGATTTGCGGAGAGAACTGGTAAAATAAGCCGTGTTCATCTGCGTTGCTTGCGGCAACGGGCCATTCTTTCTACAATGGGAGCGAAAGGAGTGAGCCCCTATGTTAAACGAAAACATCAAAGCGCTTCGGAAATCCAAGGGCCTTTCCCAGCAGGAGCTGGCGGTGAGACTGAATGTGGTGCGGCAGACCATCTCCAAATGGGAGCAGGGATTGTCCGTCCCGGATTCGGACCTGCTCATCGCCCTGTCGGAAGCTCTGGAGACCCCCGTGAGCACGCTGCTGGGAGAGACTGTGACGGAGTCGGAGGCGGACGAGGTCAAAGCGCTCTCGGAAAAGCTGGAGATCATCAACCTGCAGTTTGCCCGCAGGAAGGCACTTAGAAGAAGCATCCTGCATTGGCTGCTCATCGGATTATGCGCGGGCATTGTGGCTGTTTCCGGGGCCTTGGTCATCGTAAACAGCCCCTACCTGGGCTGGGATTACAGCGCCCCGGAGACCGCCGTCATGGGAGTGGTGTTTCACGCATTTGAATGGCTGTTTGTCCGGCTGGCCCCCGTGGCCCTCATCGCGGCACTTGCCGGCGTTGGCTTGACAAGGAAAAAGCGTACGCTTTGAAATCGGCACAAAGTGAAAACTGTGTCGTTCTCTTTTGGCGGTGAATCCTTTATGATCCTATCAGCAGCTGCGAAGAATGGATCATAAGAGGAGAACAGCACTATGAATACGGATAAAATTTTTGCGGAAGCCATTGCCAACGAATACGCCCCCAAGGATACCTCCAAGGTCGTTGCGCTGAGAAAGCTGGATTGGAAAGCGAAGCGCGCGGCGACGATCTTCGCCTACGGCTTTGGTATCGGAATGGCTCTGGTCCTAGGCCTGGGGATGTGCCTTTCCATGCAGGTGATCGGGGGAGGCGGCGTTCTGATGACAGGGGCCGGGATCCTGCTGGGCTTTCTGGGCATCATCGGGATAGGTCTGAACTACCCCGTCTACAAGAAGCTCCTGCGGTCCGGCAAGGAAAAGTATGCCTTTGAGATCATGCAGCTGGCCCGGGAGATCAGCGAATCGGCAGAGTAAACCGAGAGGAGGGCGGCAGATGAACAAATCCAAGAGCAAATATTTCAATACCGCCCTGCGGATGGACGAGGCGCTCATCGCACTGCTGGAAGAGAAGGATCTGGAATATATCACGGTGAAGGAGATCTGCCGCCGGGCCGGGGTGAACCGCTCCACCTTTTACCTGCACTATGAGACCATCGCCGACCTGGTGGATGAGACCCTGGAGATGATCAACCAGCGCTTTCTCTCCTATTTTCCACAGAAGGAAG
>CAUWEK010000254.1:0-4088 GCA_963557435.1 uncultured Dysosmobacter sp. | reverse complement strand
AAGCTCCACGCCGGTGAGGCCTGGTTCGTCGCCAGCATCATCTTCGCCGCCGGCTTCTTCTCCGGCGTCATGTCCGGCGCCGAGCTGCCCACCCATATGGCCGAGCTGCTGATGAGCATCATCCCCGAGAGCTTCCTCAAGCATGTACATGTGGTGTTTGCCTTGTTCGAGCCCATTATGGACCCCATCGGCATGGGCTCCGACGTGCAGGCCTACGGCATCTGGCCCGTGCTGGCCAACATTCTGGCGCCGCTGGACCCCGCACGCGTGGGCGCCTTCATGGTCATGCCCTTTACCATCTCCAACTACATCGCCCCCACCACCGGCGCCACATACCTGGCCATCGGCCTTGCCGGCGTGGAGATCGGCGACCACATGAAGTTCTGCTTCAAGTACTTCTGGGCCATCGGCGTGATCATGGTTCTGGTAGCCCTTGTTCTGGGCGTTGTTCCCCTGTAAGCCGCTCCATTCGATTTTTCATCCGCATCAGCGCACAGCCGCCAAACGCAGCTGTGCGCTGGCATCTAACTGAAAAGAGGTCTTTCTATGTATAATTTCGACAAAGTTGTTGAGCGCCGCGGAACCGGCAGCAAAAAGTGGGATCTGATCGAAAAGAATCACTATCCCGCCGATATCCTGCCCATGTGGATCGCGGACATGGATTTTGAAGTGCTGCCCGAGATCACGGAGGCGCTGACCAAACGGATCTCCGAGCATCACATCTACGGCTACGGAACCACTCTGCCGGGCCAGAACGAGGCCGCCAGCAGCTGGTTCTCCCGGCGGTATGGCTGGGACTTCAATCCTGCGTGGATCGTCAATACGCCGGGCATCGTCAACGCCGTAAAGATGGCCATTCTCGCTTTCACCCAGCCCGGCGAGAGCATTTTGATCCAGTCTCCTCTCTACTATCCCTTCCCCAACGGCATTCGCTCCAATGGCCGCAAGCTGGTGGAATCTCCCTTCAAGCGGGTGGACACCCACTTTGAGATCGACTTCGAGGACTTTGAGCGCAAGATCATCGACAACGATGTGAAGATGTTCATTCTCTGCAACCCCCACAACCCCGTGGGCAAGGTGTTTACCCGGGAAGAGCTCAAGCGCATGGGCGACATCTGCATGAAGCACAACGTGCTCATCGTGGATGACGAGATCCACTGCGAATTCGTCTATGGCGGCCGCAAATATGTGCCCTTCCTGACGGTGGACCCCGCTTTTGCCAGCCGCACCATCGTCTGCACCGCCGCCAGCAAGACCTTCAACATCGCCGGCTTCAAATTCTCCAATATCGTCATCCCCGACGACGAGCTGCGCAAAGCGTACAGCAAGCAGTTGGACGCCTGCGGCACCGCCTCCACCAACTTCCTGGGCGGCCTGGCCACCATGACCGCTTACAACCACGGTGACGCCTGGGTGGATGAGATGATCGCCTATATGGAAGGCAACGTCCGCTTCTTCAAGGAGTATCTGGGCCAGAAGCTGCCCGAGCTGACGGTCATGGACCCCGAGGGGCTCTACCTCATCTGGGTGGATTGCAGCGCCTGGGGCCTCACCGATGAGGAATTGGGCAAGTTCATGATCCACGAAGCCCATGTCTGGCTGGAAGAGGGCAGCATCTTCGGCGATGTGGGCGCGGGCTATGAGCGGTTCAACCTGGCCTGTCCCAGAAGCGTCGTCAAGGAATGTGTGGATCGGATCGCGGAGGCTGCCATACGCTGCCACGTATATTGCTGATCACGCAGCCACCTCTGTGCGGGTGCGCCCCCCGGCGCATCCGGGAAAGGAAAGAGAATGAAGCAGTACAAAGCAGACCGGAAATGGGAAATCAAAAACCAGATGCTGGGCGGCGTGGGCTCTTTGGAGATGCGCCATTTTCTCAATAAGGAGGACGCTTACGGCGCCGGACGCCTTTTTGCCGTCAACACGCTGCACCAGGGTGCCTCCATCGGCTATCACCGGCACGACGGGGAATACGAGGTGTATCTCATTTTGGAGGGTACCGCCCGCATCGTGGAGGACGGGGAGGTATACCTTCTCAACGAAGGCGACATGATGCAGTGCGCCGACGGCAGCAGCCACAGCATTGAAAATGTAGGCTGCACGCCCCTGCGTTTTCTGGCGTTGATTTTGAACGTCTATCCCACCGCGGAGGAGAAATTGGAGGATCAGAAATGAAAGTGGTTGTGATCGGCGGCGTGGCAGGCGGGGCTTCCGCCGCGGCCCGCATCCGCCGTTTGGATGAGCAGGCGGAGATCGTGATGTTTGAGCGGGGCGAGCACGTTTCCTTCTCCAACTGCAGCCTGCCCTACTACATCAGCGGAACCGTCCCCACCAGCGAAGCGCTGGTGATGATGTCCCCTGAAAAATTCAAAAAGCAGCATAACATCGACGCCCGCGTCCGCTCCGAGGTCATCGCCATCAACCGCGCGGAAAAAACCGTGACCGTCCAGGATCTGCAGACCGGCGCGACCTACGACGAGCCCTACGACAAGCTGGTGCTGGCCCCCGGGGCCAACGCCGTGGTGCCCAAGAGCATCCGGGGCGCGGATCAGCCCCATGTGTTCGCCGTGCGCAACGTGACGGACATCCGCCGCCTGAAGGACTACGCCGATCAGGTACAGGCCCGCAACATCGTGGTGGCCGGCGGCGGCTTCGTGGGCCTGGAGATCGCGGAAAACTTCTGCCACGCCGGCAAGCACGTCACATTGGTGGAGGGCAGCAGCCAGGTGATGGCCCCCTTCGACTTCGATATGGCGCAGATCCTCCATAAGGAGCTGCTGGACCAGGGCATGGATGTGTACCTTTCCAGCATGGTCACGGAGATCACCCCCAACAGCGTTATCGCCAAGCGGGGCGACAAAACCGTGGAGATCCCAGCCGACGTGGTGCTGCTGTCCATCGGCGTGCGCCAGGAGACCGCGCTGGCTCAGAAGGCCGGTCTGGAGATCGGCGCGTCCAACGGCATCAAGGTCAACCACAACTATCAGACCAACGATCCCGACATCTACGCCGTGGGAGACGCCGTGGAGACCTTCGACCGGCTGGCCCGCCGCTACGGCAGCTTCGCCCAGGCCAGCCCCGCCCAGCGCCAGGCCCGGGCCGCGGCGGACCATATCTGCGGCATCTATAACTCCAACAACGGCTACATCGCCACCTCCTGCCTGCGGGTCTTTTCCCAGAACGCCGCCTGTACCGGCATGAACGAGCGGGCGGCGCAGCAGGCCGGCATCCCCTATGACATCGCGTACGTCCTGCCGGCAGACAAGGTCAGCATCATGCCCGAGAGCCATTACATGGCCTTCAAGCTGCTCTTTGAGGTGCCCACCGGCCGGGTGCTGGGCGCCCAGGCCGTGGGCCAGGGCGACGTGGTCCGCCGCATCGACGTCATCGCCACCCTCATCACCCTGGGCGGCACCCTGGAGGATCTTAAGGAGATGGAGCTTTGCTACGCTCCCGTCTACGGGACCGCCAAGGACGTGGTGAATATGGCGGCGCTGGTGGGACTGAACCTGCTCAACGGAAGGCTTCGCCAGGTGCGCACCTCCCAGGTGCGCCAGCTGGTGGAAAGCGGCGCGTTCATTGTGGACGTGCGGGAAGCGGACGAATACGAGGCCGGGCATCTCAACGGCGCGGTGAACATTCCCCTCTCGCAGTTCCGCCAGCGGATCCAGGAGATCCCCCGGGACATTCCCGTCTACCTCCACTGCCGCACCTCCCAGCGCAGCTACTACGCCTACTGCCAGCTGGCGGGGGCCGGCTACCGCAACGTCTGGAACATCAGCGGTTCCTTCCTGGGCATCTGCCTGTACGAGTACTTTACCGACCGGGCGGAAAACCGCACTCCCATTGTCACCGCCTACAATTTCAACTGATATCTGCCAGCACACCTTTCAGGAATCCGATCAGCCGCCCCGCTGCATTCTCCCGCAGCAGGGCGGCTGATCGCAATCCGCTGAACCGGCTGTTTTTTCGCATTCGGCAGCTTTGCAGGTCATCCAAACATGGTTTCCATGACCTGCGCATATTTCTGGAGCTCATAAAAAGCAAAGAGGCATACCGTTTGGTATGCCTCTTTGCTTTCTCCTATT
>CAUWEK010000253.1:0-4095 GCA_963557435.1 uncultured Dysosmobacter sp. | reverse complement strand
GTATATGCCCAATGCCTGCCGATTGTTTCTGGACTTTGTCCGCGAACATCTGCCCCCCGACGACCTGTGATGCGTCGGGGGAACTTTTGACCTGTAATATAAATTTTATCAATAATTGTTCCAATATTTTATTGATCGATTTGCGTATTTTGCAAAATATTTCTTAATGATTTTCTGCGAAAATCATTATTGAAAACTATATAACTGCGCATTAAGATAAACATAGAACATGCGCCGGGCCGCTGTGCCCCGCGCCTGCGGTATCTGTACAGAGTTGCCACACATCCCATTCATAACAAGAAAAGAGAGTGATTCCATGCTCAGTTTGTTCGGCATCATCCTTGGACTGGCCCTCTTGATTTTCCTGGCGTTCCGAGGAAAGTCCCTGCTGTGGGCGGCGCCCATCTGCGCCTTGGTGGTAGCGCTCACCGGCGGACTGGATCTGTTCACCGCGTACACCCAGGATTACATGCAGGGGGTTGTGGACTTTGTGCTGGAGTGGTTCCCCGCCTTCATGCTGGGCGCCATCTTTGGCCAGATCATGCAGGACTCCGGCGGAGCCGTCGCCCTGACGAAGGCGGTGGTGAAGCTGGTGGGCCGGGACAAGGCCATCTTTGCCTCTGTGCTCTGCGGCGGCCTGCTGGCCTACGGCGGCATCTCCGGCTTCGTGATCATCTTCTCCATGTATCCCATCGTCCTGGGGCTTTTCAAGGAGGCAAACATTACCCGCCGCCTGATCCCCGCCACTATCATGACCGGTGCGTTCACCTTCTCCATGAGCGCGCTGCCCGGTACGCCCACCATCCAGAACCTGATCCCCTGTGAGTACTTCGGCACCACCGCCACTGCGGCGCCGGTGATCGGCATCGTCTGCTCGGTCATCATGTTTGTGGGCCCCGTTCTGTGGCTGAGCTACCGGGCCCGGAAGTTCCGGGCCGCCGGAGAAGGCTATGACGATCCCGAGGATATCCCGGAGGAGATCGACGACGATAAGCTGCCGCCCGCCTGGTGCTGCTTCGTGCCCTTCGTGGTGATCGTGGTCATGCTGAACGTGTTCGCGCTGAACATCGTCATCTGCCTGCTGGCCGGCGTGGTGCTTTCCCTGGTGCTGCTGTTCCTGATGGGCAAGGTCCGCGGCAAGGTCTATCTGTCCGACCCCGGCGACACCCTTAACAAGGGCTGCCAGAGCGCCGTCTCCGCCATCATGAACACCTCCGCCGCCGTGGGCTTCGGCTCCGTGGTGAAGGTGAGCCCCGGATTTACGGTTTTGTCCGAGCTGGTGCTGGGCATCCAGGGCAGCCCCCTGATCGCCGAGTCCATTGCCATCAACATTCTGGCCGGTGCCACCGGCTCTGCCTCCGGCGGCCTGCGGATCGCTCTGGACGCGCTGGCCCCCAGCTTCATCCAGATGTCCCAGAGCTCCGGCATCCCCCTGGAAGTGTTCCACCGTGTGGGCGCCATCGCCTGCGGCGGACTGAACACCATGCCCCACGACGGCGCGGTGGTCACCTACCTGTCCTACTGCAAGATCCCCCATAAGCGCGGCTATTTCGATATGTTCATCGTGGCCGGCGCCATCCCCATCCTGGCAAATATTGTTGCGATTATTTTGGGTACTATCGGAGTTGTATAAGGAGGAAATTATCATGACGATGAAATCTGCACTGATCACCGGCGCCGCTTCCGGCATCGGCAAGGCCTGCGCCGAGAGAATGGCCCGGGAGGGCTATGGTGTCGTGGTGGCGGACGTAAACATGGCCGCCGCTGAAGAACTGGTCAAGAATCTGACCGCCGAGGGCCTCAGCGCCATCGCCGTCCACATGGACGTGTCCAATGAGGAAGAGGTGGAGGCCGGCTTTGACAAGATGGTGGAGACCTACGGCTCCTGCGATCTGGTCATGTCCAACGCCGGCGTCCAGATCGTCCATCCCTTTGAAGAGTATCCCTTCGCCGACTGGAAGAAGATGATGGCCATTCACGCCGACGGCGCGTTCCTGGTCTCCCGTGCGGCGTTCCGCCGGATGAAGGCCTCCGGCAAGGGCGGACGCATCGTGTTCACCGGCTCTGTCCAGTCCTTCGTGGGCTCCAAGCTCAAAGAGCCCTACAACTTCGCCAAGCACGGCGTGGCGGGCCTTGCCAAGGCGGTGGCCCGTGAGGGCGCCGACTACGGCATCTACACCTACACCATCTGCCCCAGCTTCATCAAGACGCCGCTGGTGGAAAAGCAGATCCCCGAGCAGGCGGCCTCCCTGGGCATCACCGAGGAGGAAGTGGTGAAGAACATCATGCTGCGCGACACCGTCGACGGCGTGTTCACCACCGTGGAGGATGTGGCCAACACGCTGGTGTTCCTCAGCAAGGACCAGGGCGCCCTCACCGGTCAGTCCCTGCGGCTGACCCACGGCTGGGCCATGATGTAAGGAGGCGTTTCCATGGAGAAGATCGCGGTCTACGGCTCCGGCACCATCGGCTCGTGCCAGGCCACGCTGATCATCGGCCACGGCCTGCCCTGCACGGTGATCGGTCACTCGGAAAAGGGTCTGGAGCGGTGCCGGAAGGCCATCGCCCAGAACTGGGATGACCTGATCGCCGAGGGCCTGGCCACCGAGGCCAACAAGGAGGCGGCCATGGCGCTGCTGCATATCACCAACGACCCCGCCGCCCTGGCGGACCACACCTTTATCTTTGAAGCGGCCACGGAGGGGCCCGCGGAAAAGCAGGCCGTGTATGAAGCGGCGGCCAAGTACGCATCGGAGGATGCCATTGTGGCCTCCTGCTCTTCTTCCATGGACGCGGAAGTGCTGGCAAAGCTCTCTCCCTGCCCAGAGCGGCTGCTGATCGCCCATCCCTTCCAGCCGGTCCATATGCTGCCGCTGGTGGAGGTGGTGCGCCACGAGCGCACGGAGCAGTCCGCCATTGACCGGACGCTTTCCCTGCTGGAGCAGCTCCACCGCCAGGTGGTGGTGCTCAACCGCAGCGTGCCGGGCCTGCTGGTCAACCGCTTTGCCCAGGCGCTGTTTCGGGAGTCCATCTACCTGATCGAGCAGGGCATCACCACTGCGGCGGACATCGACCGGGCGGTGAAATACGCCGTGGGCATGCGCTATGCCTCCATCGGCCTGCTGGAGTACTTCGACGCCGTGGGCTTCGGCCTGGAGAGCACCATCGCCCAGAACGTGTATCCGGATCTTTGCGGGACCCGGGAGCTGCAAAAGACGGTGCTGGACGGCCTGGCCTCCGGTAAAACGGGGCAGGCCGCGGGACAGGGCCTGTACGACTGGTCCAAAAAAGACGGCGACGATTTCCGCCGCCGCAAGCAGAGCCCGTACTTTGCCGGAGTCAAGGAGTGGACCATGCCCGGCTGAAAAACGCCTAAACACTGTAAAAAAGGCCGCCGGGATCACCTTGGGTGATCCCGGCGGCCTGCTGCTGTGCCGGGAAGCGGCGGACAGGGGAGAAGCACTGCTGTTTATTGGTACAGCTTGGGGATGCGGAAGCTCTGCTCGCCGTTGGCCTCGTCGGTCACCGTTCCGGCGGGGAAGAGGATCACGGGATTTCCCTCCTCGTCCACCTCAAAGGCGGTGGTCTCATCAATGGCCACATAGTCGGTCAGGGGGGCGTTGTCCTCAATGGGGTAGTAGCGCACGTCCGGGTCCTTTTCCATGCGGTTGCCCATCTGCATGGTGATGGTCTCCGTCAGATAGGCGGCATAGTCCTCGCCCAGCAGATCCTCCAGGGTGGGCTCCTCCGAAGTTTCCTGTTCCGCGGGGGGCGTTTGCTCCGCTGTGGGCGGGGCGCTTTCTCCCTGGCTGTCGGAGGCGGATGCGGCGCAGCCGGAGAGCAGCAGCGCGCACAGGGAAAGCGTCAGAAGTGCGAACAGTGGATAGCGATTCTTTTTCATAACGGATACCTCCTTTTTTGTGCTTCGGGCCCGCCGTTGGACCCGTTTTTTCTTTGAGGCGGGTCAGTAATTCATTCCCACAATGGCCAGATGGCCCTCGTTGACGCCGAAGACGATGTTGGGCCGCCCGTCGGCGGAGAGAACGAAGCCTGCCTCGCTGGGCTGGAGATCTTCCGTTTCCGCCGCGGCGATCT
>CAUWEK010000252.1:0-4105 GCA_963557435.1 uncultured Dysosmobacter sp. | reverse complement strand
ATCCTGGGTACCGGCAGCTACGACGACATAGCCCAGGCCATCGCCGAGGTCATGGAAAAGGGCCAGCGGCCCTGCCACCTGGGCAATATCCACACCGCCAACCAGAGCGGCGAGCGCATTTTGTCCACGCCGCCCTGGTATGCCTATCTGCGCATCGCCGAGGGCTGCGACAACCACTGTGCCTACTGTGTGATCCCGTCCCTGCGGGGCAAGTACCGCAGCCGCCCCATGGCGGAGCTGCTGGACGAGGCTGCCGAGCTCAGCTCCGCCGGCGTCAAGGAGCTGCTGGTCATCGCCCAGGACATCACCCGCTACGGCACGGACCTCAACGGCGAGCATCAGCTGGCGGAACTGCTGCGTGAGCTTTGCAAGCTGGACTTCCACTGGATCCGGCTCCACTATCTCTATCCCAGCGACATCACCGACGAGCTCATCGACACCATCGCCCATGAGTCCAAGATCCTGCCCTACCTGGATATCCCTATCCAGCACTGCAACGACGGCATCCTCAAGGCCATGAACCGGCGGGATACGAAGGAATCCCTGACCCGTGTGCTCAAGGCTCTGCGGGACCGTATCCCCGGCCTGGTGCTGCGCACCAGCCTTATCACGGGCCTGCCCGGCGAGGACGAGGCCGCCTTTGAGGAGCTGTGCGAATTTTTGCGGGAAATGCGCATCGAGCGGGCCGGCGTGTTCCCCTTCTATCCCGAGGAGGGCACCCGCGCCGCCCTGATGGACCATGTGGACATGGAGGAGGCCAAGCGCCGGGCGGAGCTGGTGGTGGACGTGCAGTCCGACATCATCGACGCGTACAACGAATCCGTCCTGGGCAGCGAGCGGGAGGTGCTGTGCGAGGGCTTCGACGGCCAGGCACAGATGTTCTTCGGCCGCAGCTATGCCGAGTCTCCCGATATCGACGGCCGCATCTACTTCACGGCCGACACCCAAGTGGAGCCGGGCACCTTCGTCAACGTGCGCCTCACCGGTGTCATGGACGGCGAGCTCACCGGCGAGCTGGCCCAGTAAGAGCGGAAGGAGTATATCGACATGAATTTACCCAATAAACTGACTCTTTTGCGCATTATTTTGATCCCTGTCTTTATGGTGGTGCTGTATTGGGGCTTCCCAGGGGCCAATTATGTGGCCCTTGCCATCTTCATTGTGGCCAGCCTCACGGACCTGCTGGACGGCAAGATCGCCCGCAAGTACAACCTGGTGACGGACTTCGGCAAGTTCGCCGACCCCCTGGCGGACAAGATGCTGGTCACGGCCGCCATGCTGTGGTTCGTGGAGATCGGACAGATGGCCGCCTGGATGCTGCTGATCGTCATCTGCCGGGAGTTTGCCGTCAGCGGCCTTCGGATGATCGCCTCCGACAAGGGCCGGGTCATCGCCGCCGGCTGGTCCGGCAAAGTGAAGACCGCCTCCACCATGGTGTGCATCGTTTTGATGTTCCTGCCCATCCCGGCCGTGGTGAACATCATCTGCGTGTGGGTCATCACCCTGACCACCCTCTACTCCGGCGTGGAGTACTTTGTGAAAAACAAGGACGTAATCGCCTCGGCGTAAGGCGCGAAAAAAGCCGCGGATCTTCCGCGGCTTTTTCTTTTCAGAGCAGGGCGGCCAGCACCAGCTGGAGGAGAAAGATCAGCGCCAGCGCCGCCGTCACGGCTCCCACCACCCCCCAGAAGTCCAGGCCCCGGGGCTCCGGCTCCGGCACCGCCATGGCGGTGCCGCCGCCGGGGAGGGATTCCGCCGGTCCTCCATCGTCGGCCACCACCCGGACGGCGGAGAACATGGCCCGATTGAGGTTGGCGGCAAGGTACCGGGCGGCGCCGTCCGTCAGTCCCCGCCGCAGCACGGTTTCCCGGCCGTGGGAGTCTTGCAGTGTCCGACGGGCTTCTTCCCGGCTAAGGCCGCAAAAACGCATCAGATGCTCCTCGGCATAGGGGTTGGCGTAGTACTGGCCTACCGCCGTTACCGCATAGCGCTGATGGGAGGGCGGCGCGTCGGGCAGGGGATAGCCGCAGTGGGGACAGATGGCCCCGTCAATGGAACGGCCGCAGCAGGGACAGCGGTCCGGCCGCGTCCATGCGGCCGGCTCTGCGTCCGTCTCCTCCGGTTCCCTGCCCAGCAGCACGTAGTCTGCCGACACGTGGAGGGCCAGGCACAGCCGACCGATCGTGATCGCATCCGGCACTGTCTGGCCGCTTTCCCATTTGCTCACCGCCTGACGGGTGACGCCCACCAGCTCCCCCATCTGTTCCTGGGTGAGTCCGGCGGCCTTGCGCACCGCGGCGATCCGATCTTTCAGCTCCATGTCCACCCCTCCTTTGCGGACACCATTGTATCAAAGGCATCTGCCGGTGACAAGCGACAGAGGCGGACATGCTGTCAACCGCCTGTTGACAGAGGGAAAAATTTTCCTCCCCCTTGACACGCCGGACAAGTCCTGCTAGTATACTGGGGTAAGATGATTGCGCGAGGAACGGAAAGAGTACCAGTTCATCTGAAGGACAGAGAGGGCGCGCCGCCGGCTGTAAGCGTGCCTACGGAGGAGACTGCGAAGTGCATCCGGGAGCGCGGGGCGTAATGGCCCCCGGTGCGGCCGCCGTTATCGGGCTGGTCCGGCTGTTAGGCCGGCGTGAGTGATAAGCGAGAGTGGAACCGCGTGTCAACGCCTCTTGCACCCTGTTGGGTGCCGGAGGCGTTTTTGTATTTTCCCGGTAAAGGAGGCAAGAATATGATGGCTCGGAACCGTTTGAACTCCTGTGCAGTACGATGTTGGGGACTTTGCGCCTGTACTGTCACACCCAATTTACTGAATAAAGGAGTTTTTGACTATGAGACATCATCCCTTTGCCAGCCTTTCCGACCTGCTGGGCGCCTATCAGCGCCGTGACCCGGCTGCCCGCAGCAAGCTGGAGATCTTTTTGCTCTATCCCGGCGTCCACGCCGTCCTCTACCACCGCCTGGCCCACTGGCTCTATCGGCATCGCGCCTTTTTCCTGGCGCGGACCGTCTCCCAGTGGAGCCGTTTCTGGACCGGCATCGAGATCCACCCCGGCGCCACCATCGGCCGCCGTTTGGTCATCGACCACGGCATGGGCATCGTCATCGGCGAGACCGCAGAGGTGGGCGACGACTGCCTCCTTTACCAGGGCGTGACTCTGGGCGGCACCGGAAAGGACCAGGGCAAGCGCCATCCCACCCTGGGCAACGGCGTGCTGGTGGGCTCCGGCGCCAAGGTGCTGGGCCCCTTCACCGTGGGGGATAACGCCCGTATCGCCGCCGGCGCCGTGGTGCTCACCGCCGTGCCCGCCGGGGCCACTGCCGTGGGCGTGCCTGCCCGGGTGGTGCGCATGGACGGGGTGCCGGTGCGCTACGCTGACGCCGTGGACCAGATCCACGTGGAGGACCCCATCTGCCGGGAGCTGGAGGGACTCCGGGAGCGCCTTGCACAACTGGAAGAACTGATGGAACACCAGACCCATACAAAAGAAAGGACTGCCTGAATATGTATCTTTATAACTCTGCCACCCACAAAAAAGCGGAATTTACCACCCATACCCCCGGCCATGTGGAGATGTACACCTGCGGCCCCACCGTGTATCACTTCGCCCACATCGGCAATCTCCGCTCCTATATTATGGAGGACGTGCTGGAGAAGTACCTGCGCTACGCGGGCTATGACGTCAACCGGGTCATGAACATTACCGACGTGGGCCACCTGAGCTCCGACGCCGACACCGGCGAGGATAAGATGCTCAAGGGCGCCAAACGGGAGCACAAGACCGTCATGGAGATCGCCAAGTTCTACACGGACGCCTTCTTCGAGGACTGCCGCAAGCTCAACATCAAGCGCCCGGACGTGGTGGAGCCTGCCACCAACTGCATTCAGGAGTATATCAAAATTGTCAAAAAGCTCCAGGACACCGGCTATGCCTATTTTGCCGGCGGCAACGTGTATTTTGACACCAGCAAGCTCGACCGCTACTATATCTTTAACGACCACGACGAGGAGGATCTGGCCGTGGGCGTCCGGGAGGGCGTGGAAGAGGATGCCAACAAGCGCAACAAGAACGACTTCGTCCTCTGGTTCACC
>CAUWEK010000251.1:0-4109 GCA_963557435.1 uncultured Dysosmobacter sp. | reverse complement strand
GCCTCGTCCTGCTTGCGCTTGTTGGAGAAGGTCATGCCGCCCCGGCGCTGGTTGTTGGAGCGGATCTTTTCCTTGCCGCCCCGCTGCTGGCGCTGCATCCGGTCGGCGCGCTCGCCGCCCAGAGTCTCCAGACGCTCGTCGTACTTGGCCAGGTTCACGTCCCCGCCCTTGCGGGTGTCCACGATCTTCTTCTGGGGCACCCGGGTAGTGGTCTGCGCCGTCTGGGGAGCAGTCTTGGTCTCCGCCTTGGGCGCGGCGGCCTGGGGCTGCGTGCCCTGAGGCTTGGCGGGGGCGGACTTGCCCTCGGCCTTGGGGCCTTCCTTGGCGGGGGACTTGCCTTCTTCCTTGGCGGCGGGCTTTTCCTGATAGGCCTCAGCAAAAATGGACTGGATGTTGGCCACCTGGTTATGCTGGGTCAGGTAGTCGAAGATCAGCGACAGCTCATGGTCCGTGAGAACCTGCATGTGGTTCTTGGGAGCCGTGGCGTACTTGGTCAGGATCTCCGTGATGGTTTTGGTGGGCAGGCCGAAATCCTTCGCCACCTCATGCACTCTGTATTTCTCAATACCCAATAAAAACACCTCGTTATGCTCCAACCCGAGGGCTGGGGAAATTTTTACAAGTGACTGCCCCGGGGCAGATCAGGATTCCTTTTTGCGGAAAGAACCCTTGCCCTTTTTCACGGGGCGGCTGTTGGCGTATGGATTCGGGGCGCTGCCGCGCTTTGCGGCAAAGCCTCTGCCGCTGCCGGGCTTGCTTCCGCGAAGCGAAGACCCGCCTGAACGGGGCCGGCCGCTGCCATCCCGGGCGGGGGCTGCTGCCTTGCGGGGCGCATCCCGGTCCGGACGGGGACGCCTGCCCGGCGCCTTTTGTACGTTTGCGGGAGCTTTCACGGGCGCATCGGCCCGGCGGGGCGGCTTCTCCCTATGGACCTGCGCGCTTTGAGGCGCCCTGGCCTGGGCTTCATGCAGGCGCTTGCGCTCGGCGGCCCGCTTGGCCTTGAGCTCCATCCGCTGGGCAAGATCGGCGTATCGCGCCGGGTCCATCTGCCCCAGGCGGCTTGCCAGCGCGCCCGCAAGGCCCAGGTCCGTGACGGCGGCCATGGCCACGTTGGCCCGGCCCAGTGCCCGGCCCAGCTCTGTCTTGGTGGCCGGCAGCTCAGCCAGCAGGCACTGGCCCTCCCGGGCGAAACGCTCGGCCCGGCGGCGGGTGGAGTCAGGCGCGTCGGCGCAGAGGACTAAAAGCCGGATGTCCCGGCGCTCGGCGGCCTCCGCCACCGGCTCCTCGCCCACGGCCAGATGGTTGCCCCGCAGGCACAATCCCAACAGGGAGACAATGGCGTTATTGTCCATCCGCACCTCCCAGTTCCGCCTCCATGGCGTCGTACACCTCCGGCGGGATGGCCACCTCGAAGGCCCGCTCCAGGGCCCGGGACTTGCGGGCCTTTTTCAAACAGGCCACGTCGTGGCACACATAGGCGCCCCGGCCGGGCTTCTTGCCCACAAAGTCCAGCGACACGGTGCCGTCCGGTGCGCGCACCACCCGCAGGAGGGATTTTTTGTCTTTCATCTCGCGGCAGCCCACACACTGCCGCTGGGGGATCTTTTTAGGCTTTGGCATGGCACAGACCGCCTTTCCGTTTGGTACTTATTCCTCGCTGGTCGCAGCGGCCTCGGACACTTCCTCCGCCGCCTCCGCAGTCTCCTCGGCGCTCACGCTCTCCTCTTCCTCGGGATCGCGGTAGCTCTGGGGCTTGATGTCGATCTTGTAGCCGGTCAGGCGCGCGGCCAGGCGGGCGTTCTGGCCCTCCTTGCCGATGGCCAGGGACAGCTGATCGTCAGGCACCACGCAGCGGCAGGCCTTGCCCTCGTCCGCCATCCACACGTCCACCACGTCGGCGGGCGCCAGGGCGGCGGCGATGAACTGGGCGGGGTCCTCGCTCCACTTGATGATGTCGATCTTCTCGCCCCGCAGTTCCTCCACGATGGCGGCCACGCGCTGGCCCTTGGGGCCCACGCACGCGCCGATGGGGTCCACGTTCTCGTCGTTGGACCAAACAGCCATCTTCGTGCGGCTGCCCGCCTCGCGGGCGATGGAGCGCACCTCCACGGTGCCGTCGTAGATCTCGGGCACTTCCAGCTCGAAAAGGCGCTTGACAAGGCCCGGGTGGGTCCGGGAGATGAGCACCTGGGGACCGCGGGTGGACCGGCGGACCTCCACCACGTACACCTTCACATGCATGCCCTCGGTCAGCTCCTCGCCGGGCACCTGCTCGCCGGCCATGAGCAGAGCCTCCGTGGACTCGCTGCCGGTGCCGATGCGCAAAGAGACGTTGCCGTTGCGGGGGTCGATGCGGGTGACCACGCCGGTGAGGATCTCATGCTGCTTGGAGTTGAACTCGTCGTACACCATGCCGCGCTCGGCCTCCCGCAGGCCCTGGATGATGACCTGCTTGCCGTTGCCGGCGGCGATGCGGCCGAACTCCACCGTGTCCACGGGGAGGTTGATGACGTCGCCCACCTCATAGCGGGCGGAGATGTGCTTGGCCTCCTCCACCAGGATCTCGTTGGCGGGGTCCACATAGTCCTCTTCGGCCACCACGTTCTTCTGCACGAACATCTTCATGGTGTGGCGCACCTCGTCCACGTCCACGATCACGTTCTCCACGCCGTCGTGGTCACGCTTGTAGGCGGTGGTCAGGGCCTGGATGATCTTATCGAGCATGAAGGACTGGGGGATGCCCCGCTCCTTCTCCAGCAGTTCCAGAGCGGCGAAGATCTCCGCGGGGTTGAAGCCGACGGGCTCCTTTTGCTTTTTGCCTTTCATTCGTGATTCTCCTTTTATTGATACGTCTTTTTCAAACGACTAGGAACAATGTTAAAATTCCACCCGCAGCCGCACCAGGGCCACGTCCTTTTTCTCAAAGGTCAGCTCCTGGGTGCCCACGGTGATGGTGACGGCGCCGGTGGCTTCGTCATAGGCCTTGAGATGACCGGCGAACTCCTTGCGGCCGTCCAGGTTGCGGTAGAGCTTCACCAGCACGGGACTGCCCAGAAAACGGGCGAAGTCACCGGGGCGCTTGAGGGCCCGCTCGGCACCGGCGGAGCCCACCTCCAGGGTGTAGCTGCCCTCAATGGGGTCGGCCTCGTCCAGAAGGTCGCTGACCTTGCGGGAGACGGCCTCGCAGTCCAGAATGTCCACGCCGCCCTCTTTGTCCAGCAGGATGCGCAGATACCAGGTGCCCGCCTCCTTGACATACTCCACGTCCCAGAGGGTGCATCCCTGCTCGGCAATGGCGGGCGCGGCCAGTTCCGCGGTCAGCTCCGTGATCTTCTTCATGGGAAATCCCCCTTTATTTTACAGAAATTGCAAAATTTGACCGGCCAAAAAAGGCCAACAAAAAGAGCGGACCACTGGCCCACTCCACACACCTTACTCTTCTAACATACACACCATACCACAGATGGGGAGAAAGCGCAAGCCCTTTCTTGCGGTTTTCTTTATTATATTGTGTAAAAAAACCGCCGGATATGCGCATCTGGCATACCCGACGGTGTATTTCAGCGCCGGCGCAGGGCCGACACCAGGCAGGAGAGCAGGAACAAACCAAGGTTTGCCACCACCACCGACGCGCCCACCGGTGTGGACAGGGTGAAGGAGGCCACCAGGCCCGCGCAAAAGCACGCCACGGACGTGACAGCGGCGCACACCACCACGCCCCGGAAGCTCTTGAAAAGACGCATGGCCGTCAGAGCGGGGAAGATGACCAGGGAGGAGATGAGCATGGCGCCCATCATCCGCATGCCCAGCACGATGGTCAGCGCCGTGAGGATGGAGAGGAGGGTATTGTAGCGGTCCACCTTCAGCCCCGTGGCCCGGGAGAAGTTCTCGTCAAAGGTGACGGCGAAGAGCTTGTGGTAAAAGAGGATGAACAGCACCAGCACGGCGATGCACAGCGCCACGGACAGCACCACGTCCGCCTCCGTCATGGCCAGGACTGAGCCGAACATGTAGTTATCCACGTCGGTGGTCATGCCGGTGGTCTGGGAGATGACGATGATGCCGATGGCCAGGGCCGACGCGCTCATGACGGCGATGGCCGCGTCGCT
>CAUWEK010000250.1:0-4154 GCA_963557435.1 uncultured Dysosmobacter sp. | reverse complement strand
GGGTGGAGGCAAAACTCCACCCTTGTGCTTTTCTAAATTTCTATTTGACGCTTACAAGCTATTGCATGTTTTCATATTCTATCGCCCATTCTTCCAGAGCGTCCAAAACAGGAAGAAACTTTCGCCCGATTTCAGTTAAAGAGTATTCTACTTTGGGGGGCACTTCGCGGTATACCTCCCTGTGAACGATACCGTATTCTTCCAGCATCCGCAGTTCTTTTGTTAAATTAGCCTGTGTCACAGTCGGCATTTTTCTGCTCAATTCGCCGAAACGCAGGGTTTCTTTTCCAAGAAAATATACGATTACCATTGTCCACTTGCCGCGAACGACCTTCTGCACCTTAGCCACGGGACAGTTCTTTATGCTCTCTGCGTTATAGCTGTTATTCATGGGTTATCCTCTCTATTACTATCAATTTTAATAGTATCTATCTTTTATTAGTGTACTTTTTATTTTTGATTATACCGCTTATAATGAGGGCTGTAAAGGAGGTTTATCCCATGAATATAATCATTTTCGGCGCCGCCGGGGGGATTGGCAAATACGCGGTAAAGCACGCACTGACAAGAGAGTATCAGGTGACCGCCTATTTGCGTGATAAGAATAAGCTGAATATATCGGATAAAAACCTTAGAATTGTGGAAGGTGAAATTTCGGACTATGCTTCCGTATTAAATGCCCTGAAAGATCAGGACGCTGTCATCTGGTGCGTAGGAATCCCCCTCAAGAGAAAATATGAAAAAATGCAGTCTCTCGAGGGCCATCGGGTTTTGGTCAGCGCCATGAAAGAGGCCGGCGTGAAACGGCTTGTGGATTGGGGAACTCCAAGCGTCCCATTTGAAAAGGACAAAAAATCATTCATTACTGTTGTCCCTGGTATCATGGCGGGAATCGCACTGACAACGGCGAAAAAAGAGATGGTAGAGATCGGGAAGCTCGTGCAAGCCTCCGGTCTGGATTGGACGCTTGTTCGTTTTATGGCGCCGAGGGATACTCCATATACAGGAAATGTGAAAGCTGGATTCGGTGACGTGAAAATGAGCTTTGCCATTTCCCGTGAGGATATTGGTTCGTTCATGGTGGAGCAGGCAGAAAGCAAGCAATATCTGCATTCCATGCCCATTATAGGAAGTTGAGGTGAGTGGGAGGACCCTTTGCTCGCCATCGGCAGGCAGCAGTGTGGGTATTATGCAAATATTCCGGCAAGAGCTGCAAATGCAGGATCGTTTCTGTCAATGCCTGTTCTGAAACATAGCATCTATGTGATCGGCGCCGCTTCAAGTGAACGGCTTGGGATTATCGGCCCGATCCACGATCGGGATGTCCCGTGGGTCATTGCTGATTTTTGAAAGAATGTACATTTGGAAAACCGTCGGGCATCCGGGTCTTTTCGTTCTGTTCGGCATCAAATCCGTAGCTTTCCGCCGCCCTTCATGCTATACTTGATCCAAGTCCGGTACATACAGTCCATGCGATTCGGTTGCCGGAAGCAAAGATACCCCGTCGAACGGAGATGAGACCATGGAACTCAAGCAGCTGGAATACTTTATGGCGGTATGCCGTTATGGAAGTCTGGGAAAAGCCGCGGGAAAGCTCTACACCACCCAGCCCAATGTCAGCAAGGTGATCCATCAGCTGGAAGCGGACCTGGGACAGCCCCTGTTTGAGCGCACCTCCAAGGGACTGCGGCTGACTGCCTTCGGGAAAAGTACCTATCCTTACGCGGAGGCCATCTTGAAAAACGTGGATCTTCTGCGGCAGGAGGAGAAAAAAGAGCGGCAGGAGGAATTCAACATCTCCGCCTATCGCAGCCATGTACTGGCCCGGCTGCTGGTGCAGCTGCACAAGGCCCGTCCGGACATGGTGATCCACCACCGGCAGGGCACCGTGGAAGAGATCACCAACCATGTTTCCCAAGGCCTTTCCGAGCTGGGGATCCTGTATGTCTCCCAAAAGCAGCTCAAGGAATTCCGCCACATCATCCGGCACAAACGGCTGGAATTTTCAGAGCTGTGCCGGGAGCCGGTTTGTGTCTATGTAGGGCCCCGCAGCCCCTATTACCAGCAAAAGCAGATCCCCCGGGAGGACGTGCCCAAGCTGCGCTTCATGCAGGAGCTGAGCGACTTTTTCTCCATGGAGCACCATCTGGAGCAGGTGAGCGTAGGTGTGGAGCAGATGGACAAAATGCACGCCCTGATCTACACCAACAGCGAACACTTTACCACCGCGCTGGTGGAGGAGACGGAAATGGTGGACCTAGGCATCGACCTGCCCTTTTTTGAAGAGGATCACGCCGCCCTGCACCACATCACCGTGGAAGGGCTGGACGACATGCTGGTGCTGGGCTATGTGGTGGAGAAAAACCACACCCTGTCCCAGCCCGCCCAGGAACTGATCGATATGTTCCGCCGGCAGATCCGCCCACCGGAGGGCCCGGTGGCGGAGGGATAACGACCATCACAAGATACATCCACAGGCAAGGCGCCTTTGCACCGTTTTGGGTGCAAAGGCGCCTTTTTTGATACGCCGGTCCACCTCCCCAGCCCTCTGTCCTTGCAACGCAGTCCTCAGCGGCATTTTTAAAGCCATAATAAATCATTATGACTTTTTACATATAGACCGATAATTGTAGGAATGGCTTTGCAGTGATATGATAGCCCCGAAAAGAAACATAAGGGAGGTCATCCTATGGAATCGCAGATCGTGACTTTGGAAGATATTGAAGCCGCCGCGGAGCGCATCGCCCCCTACATCCGCCACACGCCGCTGCTGCGGCAGGAGGCCATGGGCAAGCTTTTGGGCTGCGACGTCTATTTGAAGCCGGAAATGCTGCAGATCACCGGGGCGTTCAAGCTGCGGGGCGCCATGAGCAAGATCCTGTCCCTGTCACCGCAGGAGCGCGCCAAGGGCATCATCACCAGCTCCTCCGGAAACCACGGCCAGGCCTGCGCCTACGCCGGCGAGAAGCTGGGGATCCCCGTGACGGTGGTTTTGCCGGAGGACACGCCCCGCCTGAAGGTGGACAACGCCCGGCGCATGGGCGCCCGCGTGATCCTCTGGGACCGGCTGTACGTCAAGCGCTGGGAAAAGGTCCGGGAGGAAGTGGAGCAGCACGGCTACACCATCGTGCATCCCTACGAAGACCCTCTGGTCATGGCCGGACAGGGCACCATCGCCATGGAGGTACTGGAGGACCTTCCCTTCCTGGATACCATCGTGGTGCCGGTGGGCGGCGGCGGGCTCATCTCCGGCGTTGCCACCTACGCAAAGCAGATCCACCCCTCCATCCGCGTCATCGGCGTGCAGGCGGAGGGAAACGACTCCTACGTCCGGAGCCGGGCCGCAGGCGAGGTCACGGAGGCCCCCTGCACCCCCACAGTGGCCGACGGTCTTTCCTGCCGCCGCCCCGGCAACAATCCTCTCCCCATCATCGAACGGTATGTGGATGAGCTGGTCAGCGTCAGCGAGGCGGAGATCCTCCAGGCCACCAAAATGGTGGCCCGGGAGGCCAAGCTGGTGGGCGAGCCCTCCGCCTGTGTGGGCGTGGCCGCCGCCATGGCAAAGAAGTTCCGCCTCAAGCCCCAGGAAAAGGTCTGCTTCGTGCTGACCAGCGGCAACTGGGATATCGAGACCCTGGGACAAATCTACAACGACATGCCGGTATCCGGCGTCAACTGATCTCTCCATCCACAAACCACAGAAAGGCAGGGAATGATTTTATGGAAACGTTATTGCTCAATAAAGACGAGGTGGGCAGCCTCATCGACCTGGACCGGGTGCAGGCAGCCGTGGAGGATGCCTACCGTTCCTTCAACAGCGGCAAGGTGACCCAGCCGCCCTTTATGGCGCTGCACACGCCCCAAAGCCACGGCGGCATGGACATCAAGGCGGGCATCGACATGGGAAGCGGCTTCATGTCCATCAAGGCCTCCTCCGGCGGATACGACGCCAACCCCAGCCTGGGTCTGCCCCGGGGCATGAATACGGTGCTGCTCTTTGACGCGTCCACCAGCGCGCTGCGGTGCGTCATGGACGGCACCTGGATCACCGGCTGCCGCACCGGCGCCGCCGGCGCCATCTCCGCCAAGTATCTGGCCCGGAAGGACGCCAAGGTGGTGGGCATCATCGGCGCGGGCAACCAGGCCCGGCGCCA
>CAUWEK010000249.1:0-4159 GCA_963557435.1 uncultured Dysosmobacter sp. | reverse complement strand
TGGTGGTGCTGCTTACTGTGGTGCTGATCGCGGCGGTGCAGATGCGGCCGCTGTTGGAGGGCCTGGCGACGACCCGGGTGTCCAATGTGGTCACAGGCATCGTATCCCAGTCGGTCTATGAAGCCATCGAGGCCGGGACGCTGGAATACGACGCCTTGGTGACACTGGAGAAGGACAACGAGGGAAAAGTCAGTGCAGTATGCAGCAATATGGCTGCATTCAACCACTTGCAAGCGGAAATACTTGACACTGTTTTGACCCGGATCGGCCAGGTATCCGCCAAGGAACTGTCGATCCCCATCGGTACATTGACCGGCTCCAGCCTGTTGGCAGGCCGGGGACCGCGGATTCATGTGCGGATGGAGTCGGTGGGCACATCGGAGGCGCATTTTGAAAACGCTTTTATTGACGCCGGGATCAACCAGACAAAACACCAGATCATTTTGAACGTGGACGTATATGTGAGCATCCTGCTGCCGGGCTTCACCACTGCCACTAAGGTCTCCAACTCCTTTGTGGTGGCAGAAACGGTGATCGTCGGCTCTGTGCCGGATACGTATACGTATTTCAGTACGTCACCGGAGACGTATGAAGAGGATTTGAAGGATTATATCCTGAACGGAAGCTGAGGAGGATCCATGGATTACCGTGAGAGAATACAGGAACTGCGCCGTATTCTGAATGAAAACGGCTATCGCTACTATGTGCTGGACGCACCCACCATGAGCGACTATGAATATGACATGCTCAACCGGGAGCTGGAGGAGCTGGAGGCCCAGCACCCGGAGGAGATCACGCCGGACTCCCCCACCCAGCGGGTGGGGGGGAAGATCCTGGAGGGATTTCAGCCCTATGCCCACCAGGTGCCGCTGGAGAGCCTGCAGGATGTGTTCAGCCATGAGGAGACAGCGGAATTCTGCGCGCGGATGGACGAGGCGCTGGGCGCTCAGGCGGTCTATTCCGTGGAGCCGAAGGTGGACGGCCTTTCCGTTGCGCTGGAATATCGCGACGGCGTGTTTGTCCGGGGCGCCACCCGGGGAGATGGCCGCGTGGGGGAGGATGTGACAGAGAATCTGCGGACCATCCGCTCTATCCCCATGACCCTGCCCGATAAACTGCCGCTGCTGGTAGTGCGGGGCGAGGTATATATGGCCCGATCCGTATTCGAGGAGATCAACCGGGAGCGGGAGCTCCAGGGAAAGCCCCTGATGGCCAATCCCCGCAACGCCGCCGCAGGCTCTTTGCGGCAGCTGGATCCGAAGGTGTGCGCCCAGCGGCGCCTGGACATTCAGGTGTTCAATTTGCAGCAGGCGGAGGGTATGGAGTTCTCCACCCATACTGAGACCCTGGAATACCTTGCGTCCCAGAGGTTCAAAGTAATTCCCCACAAAAAGCTCTCCGGGGCCGAGGCCTGCCGGGAGGAGATCGAGCGCATCAACGACCAGCGCATGGACTATCCCTTTGATATTGACGGAGCCGTGGTGAAGCTGGATTCCCTGGCGGAGCGGGCGGTACTGGGTTCCACGGCCAAGTTTCCCAAGTGGGCAGTGGCGTTCAAGTATCCACCGGAGAAAAAGCCGTCCAAGGTGTTGGATATCGTGGTGCAGGTGGGCCGTACCGGGGTACTGACACCCCGGGCTGTGCTGACGCCGGTACGCCTGGCAGGCACTACTGTGACCAGTGCCACGCTGCACAACCAGGATTATATCACGGAAAAGGACATCCGGGTGGGAGACACCGTGGTGGTGCAGAAGGCTGGCGAGATCATTCCGGAGATCGTGGAGGTAGATTTCTCCAAGCGCCCGGAGGACACAGTGCCCTATACGCTGCCGGATCAGTGCCCGGTCTGCGGCGCACCGGTGGTACGGGACGAGGACGGCGCCGCGCTGCGCTGCACCGGCGCGGAGTGCCCGGCCCAGCTGCTGCGCAACCTTACCCATTTTGCCAGCCGGGACGCCATGGACATTGACGGCTGCGGTCCTGCGGTGCTGCAGCAACTGGTGGACAATGGCCTTGTGGCCAATCCGGCAGACCTGTATGGCCTGCGTGCGGAGGATGTGGCCAAGCTGGACCGGATGGGCGAAAAGTCTGCGGACAACCTGATCCGGGCCATTGCCAAATCCAAGGAGAACGATCTTTCCAAGCTGATCTACGGCCTGGGCATCCGCCAGGTAGGCGAGAAGGCAGCCAAGGTGCTGGCCATGCATTTCGGCTCCATGGACGCCTTGATGGCTGCCACGGAGGAGGCACTGACGGAGATCAACGATGTGGGTGCCGTGACCGCCCGCTGCATTGTGGACTACCTGGCCGCACCTCAGTCCAGGGACCTGATTGATCGGCTGAAGGCCGCCGGTGTGAACATGGAGAGCCATACAGAACTGGTGGACCGTCGGTTTGAGGGACAGACGTTTGTGCTGACCGGCACGCTGACCCGCTTTGACCGGAAAACGGCCCAAGCACTGATCGAGGAGCGGGGCGGCAAGGCCGCTGGCTCCGTGTCCAAGCGCACCACCTATGTGGTGGCCGGTGAGGCGGCGGGAAGCAAGCTGCAAAAGGCCCGGGAGCTGAATATCCCGGTGCTCACAGAGGACGTGTTTGCCGAGATGCTGCGCTGTTGCGGCAACTGGGTGCTGCTAAATGAAAAACGCCGCGGAAACTTCCGCGGCGTTTTCTTATGCACGGTCGCCTTATCGGTCGAAGGCGGGGTTCATATAGTAGACGTTTTTCTCGTCCATCTTATCCTTTGCAAGCCGCAGCCCCTCGCCGAAGCGCTGGAAGTGAACGATCTCCCGGGCCCGCAGGAACTTGATGGCATCGGAGACGTCGGGATCGTCGGACAGCCGGAGAATGTTGTCATAGGTGACCCGCGCTTTCTGTTCCGCAGCCAGATCTTCCGTCAGGTCGGCGATCACGTCGCCCTTGACCGCCATGCCGGCGGCGTTCCACGGGGAGCCGGAGGCGGCAGTGGGGTAGACGCCTGCGGTGTGGTCTACAAAGTAGGGGGCAAAGCCCGCTTCCTTGATCTGATCTTCCGTCAGGTTCCGCGTCAGTTGGTGGACGATGGTGCCGATCATCTCCAGGTGTCCCAGCTCTTCCGTGCCGATATCCGTCAAAAGGGCCTTCAGCTCCGGGTACGGCATGGAATAGCGCTGGGAGAGATAGCGCAGTGAAGCGCCCAGCTCACCGTCCGGTCCGCCATACTGACTGATGATGAGGGCCGCCAGCTTGGGATTGGTGTTTTTGATTCTGACCGGGTACTGCAGCTTTTTTTCATAGACAAACATTATTCACCAACTCCTTCCTCCCAGGGCCAGGGATCTTTCAGCCATACGTAGCCGTCCTCTGGCGTCAGGGTGGTCTGCGTAAGAGGGCCATAGCGCTTTTCGTATTTCTCCCGGCCCTCGTTGGCCAGCTTGATATAGGACCAGTACAGCTGTAAAACCTCCTGATCCTGAGCGTGCGTCACCAGATACAGTCCCAGCTCATCGATGGCGAAATCCAGTGCCATCAGTTCCGCCAGGGCGGTATTGGCCATTTTGGTGCGTGCCTGGATGGCTGCCTTGAAGGGAAGGTCCAGGCCGGGAAACAGCGTGCCGGTCTGCAGAGCCTCCATCCGGCTGTATCGCACGGGATTGGGCTGCTGTGTGGGCACAAAGGGGAAGGCCAGCGCACCGCAGGCGCCGGGCAGCGATCCCTGATCCTCGCCGCATGATGCGGCGGGGGAATTGTTTTTCATGGTGTCCATGTTGGGTTGAATCCTCCTTTGCCGATGGACTCAGGCAGGGGAGTACCCCGCCTGATCCATGATATGCCGGAAGTGGCGGCGGGGAGCATGGCCTTGATTTTGAACGGGGGCACGGCTATAATCGGGTATATGGGATAAGCAGACAGGCATACGTTTTCCCTGGGAGGTGCTGTCTGTGGTGGTATTGGTGGTAAAACGGCGCTTGGCGGCGGTGTTTGCTGTGTGTCTTGGATTGGGTGTGCTGCTGGCGGCCGGAAAATGGATGTCCGCGGTGCCGGCGTTTTCCGCAGCAGTGACGCCGCCGGTGGTGTTGGTGATCGATCCGGGCCACGGCGGAGAGGACGGCGGCGCGGTTTCGGCGGACCAAAGCGTGACGGAGAGCCAGATCAATCTGGAGATCGCGCTGCGGATGCG
>CAUWEK010000248.1:0-4185 GCA_963557435.1 uncultured Dysosmobacter sp. | reverse complement strand
CGGTGAGGGCCTGCTGGGCCTGGGGAATGTAATCGTCCACGGTTTTGTGGAGCTTTTCCGTCTCGTCCAGGACCTCCTGGAGCTTTTTGGCCGCAGTCTGGGCCACGCCGCCTGCGTCGCGCAGGTGGTCGGTGGTGTCGTCCGCCTTTTTCAAAAGGGCCGACAGCGTGCCGCTGAGACCGTCCTGGCCCAGGGCATCACAAAGGTCCCCCAGCTGATCGAGCAGCGTACTGGTGGCGCCGCCCATGGATTCGGCCAGGGCCTTCAGCTGGTCCACGGAGATGCCGAAGCCCGTGAGAAGCTGGTTGACGGCATCCGCCTGGTCCAGTGTCTCCTCGTATTCGCCGGTCTTGGAAAACGCCCACAGCTGATACTGCTCCGCAGAGAGGCCGGCCTTCCACAGCTCCTGGAACTCCGCCTCGGAGGGCTCCAGCCCCGCCTCTGTCATCTGGGCAACATAGGCCTCGTACTGGGCGTCGTAGGCCGCGTCCAGCTTTTTGACGGCGGCGCGGATCTCGTCCACGGTCATACCGTTTACCGTCACCTGGGACCCGCCGGAGAGGGAAGGCGCCTGCTTGCGCAGGGTATCCACGGCGCTTTGGGCGCTGTCCGAGAGCTTTTGGAGCTTTTCCAGCACGCCGCCAAGGTCATTGAGGTCGCTGCGCAGGGCGGATACGCTGCCCTTGCCGGATTGCAGGTCGGCAAGGTCCTCGTCCAGATCGTCCAGCACGTCCCGCAGGTCGCCCAGTTGGGTCCGGAGGCTCACGGCGGTGGTGCACAGGCTGTCCACCTGGGTCTGGATGTCCGTCAGGGCCTGGGAGGCTGTGTCCAGATGGCCGGCCAGAGGCTCCAGGGTGTCGGCAAGGGAAGCCAGGTCCCCCAGGGCCACGTCCGCCTCGGCGTAGAGCTGGTCCTTGCTCTGAGAGACGGTGCCCCGGGCCTGGTTGAGCTGATCGAGACCGTCGGCCGTGGCGTTGAGACTGCTCTGCATGCCGCTGAAGGCGTCCAGCAGCGTATCGAGGCTGCCGGAGAGCTTGTCGTAGTCGTCCTCCAGCTGGTCTTTGCGCTCGGAGAGCTTGGCGATCTCGTCCAGCTGGCTGAGAGTGGCGGGCACCATCAAAAACGTCATGCCGTCAAAGGTGAAATCGTCGCTGCCCACCCGGATGGTGAAGTGCTGCTCCTCGCCCGGCAGGGCCAAAAACAATACCGTGCGCAGATTGCCGATCAGCTGCACCTGGGCGCCCGGCGCCTCCAGGGACAAAATGTCGTCCTGGTTGAACAGGGCCATGGCCTCCAGGGTGTAGTTATTGCGGGCGTACTCGCTGGCGCTGGGGTTGGGGATGGCGTCCACGGAGATCTCCACTACGCCGGTCTTGCCGGCCAGGTCCTCTGCCTTGGCGGGCACGCCATTCAAGGTATAGTGGATAGAAAGCGTCCAGGGCAGTGCCTCAAAGGGCGCGGCGGTCTTGCCCTCAAAGTAGAAGTGAGAGGGGGCGTCATCTCCGAAGCGGAAAGTAACGGTGCCGTCCTGGCAGACAGGCTCTGTTCCATCGGTCAGGTTGTTGACGGCGTCATAGGTGCCGTGGTCCTCCAGCGTGGTGGCACCGTTGAGCGCGTAGCTTTTCACCACACTGCCCTCCGTCAGGTTGCCGTAGTAGTCCAGTGTGGCGTAATAGGCCTCGTCATAGACGGGGGCCACGCCGTCGCCGATGGGCTCCGCGGCCAGCGCGGCGGGGGTGGTGCCCAGCAGTGCCGCCGCGGTGGCGGCCGCCAGAATCCGGCGTGAGCGGACATGGAAGCGGTTCATGTGCATGCTCCTCTCAATTATCAACAAATGTTCAATAATAAAATATTGTTGATTTATTTTGCAGGGGAGATTATAATACTGCTCAGAGGGAAATGCAATGGACACATTGGCTCAAGTGTCAAGGGGAGGTTGCGGCATGAAAAACGAAACGGAGGATCGCCGGTCACGCCGGTCCCGGCGTCTATTAAAGGAAGGGCTGCTGGAGCTCATGCGGGAGAAGCGGTTTTCGGAGATCACGGTGCGGGACATCACGGAGCGCATGGATCTCAACCGGGGCACCTTTTACCTGCACTATCCGGACACCACCGCGCTGCTGCAAAGCGTGGAGACGGACATGCTGGCCGAGGCCCAGGCGCTCATCGATGCCCACATGGCCCAGACCAAGGAGGAACGGACGCTGCGCCCGGTGTTCGAGCCGATCCTGGACTATGTGGTGGAGCATCGGGAGGTGTGCTAGGCGCTGTTTGTGAACAACTCTTCCAGCAACTTCACCGACCGGCTCCACCAGCTGATCCGGGTCAACGGACTGCCTCTGGCCCAGGCGTGGTTCCACCCGTCCTCCACGGAGCAGATGGAGTACCTTTTGAGCTTTGTGACCTACGGCCTCATCGGATTGATGAAGATCTGGTTCGACCAGGGAATGACCATGCCCAAGGAGACGCTGGTCTCCGCTGCGGACCGGATGGTCCAGGGAGCAGGCGAGGGGCTTTTGGAGACAAGCGCTACCTGAGAATATAACGGGGCGCCCGGCTAATACCGGACGCCCCGTTGGCTCGTTCATTTTTCCAATATGCGGTGCAGGAGGGAGGATGCCTGGCCGAGCGCGTCGTCCAGGGGGATGGTGTAGTCCTCCTGCTCGATGCTCAGGGGACCATCGTACCCCAGGGAGCGGAGCGTATCCACAAAGGTGCGCCACCAGTTCTCGTCATGGCCGCTGCCGGGGGTGACGAAGTTCCAGGAGCGGCGGTCAAACTCCAGCACGCCCTTGGTGTCCAGCAGGGAGTTCACCGCGGCCGCAGGCTCGGTGCGCACATCCTTGATATGCACGTGATAGATGCACTGGCGCAGCTCCCGGGCCACGGCCAGGGGATCGGCGCCCATCCAGAACAGGTGGCTGGGGTCCAGATTCACGCCCACCATGGGGCCTACGGCCTGGCGCAGCCGCAGCAGTGTCTCCGGATTGTAGACCAGCTGCCAGCCGTGGAACTCCAAAGCGATGCGGCGCACGCCGCACGCCTCCGCCTGACGGGCCATCTCCTGCCACCGGGCGATGGCCTCGTCCCACTGATAGCGCAGGATCTCCTCCGTCTCCGGCGGCCAGGAGGTGACGATCCAGGTGGGGGTGTGGTCCTGGGGGCAGCCGCCGGGCAGGCCGCTCATCATCACCACCGTCTCGATTCCCAACTGTCCGGCCAGGCGGAACGTCTTTTCCGTCACGGAGCGGTGCTGCTGTCCCTTTTCACCGGGGAAGAGGGGATTGCCGGAGCAGTTGAGGGCGGAGATGGTCAGGCCGTTGTCGGCCAGGGTGCCGGTCAGGGCCCGGCGGGCGTCGGCGCTCGCGATCAGGGTGTCCAGATCCACATGGGGCGCGCTGGACCAGTTGCCGCAGCCCAGCTCCACCTGCTCCAGTCCCAGAGCACGGCATTTGGCTGCCGCCTGCTCCAGCGGCAGATGAGAAAGGCTGTCGGTCATCAATCCCAGTTTCATGGAAAGACCCTCCTTATGCTTGATAGCTTCAGCATAGCATGTGTTGGTGACATCTGTCCACTGAGGATGGAAATTTTTCCTTGACGGAGGCGGCGGAATGGGAGTATGGTGGAGCCACAGAACAAAAGGAGGAGATTTTCATGGGCTGCTTTTACTGTGACGAACACAACGAGGGCCGCGAGGCCATCATGTTCCCGGTGGGTGAGATGAAGGCCGGTATGCTCTACCTTTTCAAGGACCAGGCGCACCGGGGGCGGTGCGTGCTGGCGCTGAAGAACCACCGCCGGGAGCTGTGCGAGTGCGAGTCGGCGGAACTGGCGGACTTTGCCGAGGATCTGGCCCGGGCCAGCGGCGCCGTGAAAGAGCTGTGGGGCTGCACCAAGCTGAATCTGGCCTCCTTCGGAGATGCCAACCCCCACCTGCATTTCCACATCGTGCCTAAGTACGAGGGGGGCTTTGAATTCGGCGGGAACTTCCAGATCACAAATCCGGAGCCGGTCTACCTCAAAGAGGAAGAATATGAGGATATGATCCGGGCTCTGCGGGAAAAATTGGGCATGTGAGCCATGCCGCCGTCAAGAGAGAGGGGAGAGCCACTCTGTTGACTTTTTACCCAAACCGGGTCAAGGGAAATTTACGAGATGTGCGGTGTGGGGGGGCCGGGGGGTGTG
>CAUWEK010000247.1:0-4206 GCA_963557435.1 uncultured Dysosmobacter sp. | reverse complement strand
TCGTGATGGCCGATGTGGTGGCAGATCTCCAGCAGCAGCGCGATGGCAAACTGGCTGACAGACCGGGTCCCGTACACCGGCACGTTGCACACGGGAATCCCCTTTTCCCGGGCGTGGTCCACGTCCACCACGTTGTAGCCGGTGGCCAGCATGCTGATAAACTTCAGGTTGGGGCAGGCGTCCATGGCTCTGGCGGAAATGGGGGTCTTGTTGGTGAACACCATCTCCGCATCCCCGATCCTGGCGATGATCTCCACCTCGTCGGTGAGGCTGGTGCGGTCATAGACCGTCAGCTCTCCCAGCTGGGCCAGACCCTCCCAGCTCAAATCGCCGGGGTTTTCCGTGTAGCCGTCCAAAACAACGATCTTCATGCCTTGCTTCTCCTTTCACGACTTGATGTTCCGGCAGCGGCGCAGGTGCCGCTTCATTCTTTGGTTTTATACACTGCGATCTCCACCAGGTTTCCGTCCGGGTCCCGCAGGTACAGGCTGTCTATGGGGCCGCAGGCGCCGGTCCTGTCCACCACGCCCAGCTCAATGGGATACCCCTTTGCCTCGATTTCCGCGCGGATCTCTTCAATGCTGCCCTCGGCGATCAGGCAAAGATCCTGACTGCCATAGGTCACGTTGGCCGCAGCAGGCAGAAATTCCGCCTTCTTGCGGTGGATATTGATCTTGTTCCTGCCGAACTTCACCGCATAGCGGCCATTGCGCGCATCCAGCTCCATGCCCAAAATATCCACATAAAAGTGGAGGCACTGTTCCAGATCCCGGGTGGTCACCACCAGGTGGTCAAAGCGATCGATCTTCATGCCGCGCTCCTTTCCCCCGGCCCAAACTCAAAAACCCTTTTGCTCCACCGTAATCTGCATGTGGTGGCCGCTGTAATTGCCCGGGATCTTTTCCGCCTCCAGACGGGCCGCCTCCACCAGCTTCTTCTGGTCGACGCCGGTATCATAGCCCTCCAGCTCCAGCACGTAGACAAAGTCCTCCGTGGCGGTGTTGCCGGTGGCGCCGGGGGCGAAGGGGCAGCCGCCCAGGCCGCCCAGCGTGGTCTGGATGGTGTCGATCCCGCAGCGTACAGCCTCCAGGCTGTTGAGGATGCCCATATTGCGGGTGTCGTGGATGTGGGCGGAGAACTTGGCATCCGGGAAGGACGCCAGGAGAGCGCCGAACACCTCCCGCACCTGGGTGGGATAGGCCACGCCGATGGTATCGCAGATATTGAATTGGCGGATGCCCATATCGTGGAGCTTTCCCACGAAATCCACCAGGGCGGAAGTAGTCATGCGCCCTTCAAAGGGGCAGCCAAAGGCGGTGGCCACATCCAGATCCAGCTCCAGCTCCGGGAAGGTGTCCATGATGCGTTTGAGTTCGTCAAAGGACTCCTGGTGGGTCCGGCGCACATTATTCATATTGTGGCTGGCGCTGAGAGAAATTACAGGCGCCACCTTTTTCAGCCCCGCCTCCGCTGCCAGCTTTGCTCCCTGGAAGTTGGGGACCAGAGCAAAGGTCTCAATATCCGGGTGCTTCTCCAGCATATAGGCCGCAATTTTGGCGGCATCCTGCATCTGCGGGATGGCCTTGGGGCTGACAAAGCTGGTGCACTGCAAGGTCTTGACCCCGGCAGCCAGAATGGCCTCAATGATCTCCAGCTTTACCTCCGTGGGGATCATCATGCAGCTGATGCTCTGAAACCCGTCCCGGGGGCCGATTTCTACCACGTTCACATGCTTGCCCATGCGCACAATCTCCTCCTTTTCATGGTGCTTTCTCTGGGTGATCGTCAGCGGATCGCACCTTATGAAGCGCTTTTTTCCGTATCTTAGATTCTGGTCATTGTATCACGAGCCCTTTTTTCTGACCATTCTTGTCATTTCCCCCATTTTAAAGGTTATATTTGTTTCACGCCTCGTGCAGTCCGCAATTTTGAAACATATTGATTAGGTTTTCAGAGAGCTCTTCCCTCCCGCATCCGCAGCGGGCGGACAGGCCGTTCTTTGGATGCTGCGGCGGCACCTCCGGCTGAAAAAGCCCCTAAAAAAACAGCCCCGCCTCATTAAGAGGCGGGGCTGTTCTGATTTGGCAGAGGCACTTCCCGCGCAAGCCGCTTGGAAAGGCACCGCATTTCGGATTTGCGCAGAAAAGCAAAAAAGCCTGAAACCTTACGGTTTCAGGCTTTCTGGTGGACGATACAGGACTCGAACCTGTGACCCCCTGCACGTCAAGCAGGTGCTCTAGCCAGCTGAGCTAATCGTCCGAAGCGGAACGTGTATATGATACACAAGTCCGACGCTTTTGTCAACACCTTTCTTGCACTTTTTTATTTTTTTTGCTATACTGCTCTCAAATTCATGCAAGGAGGCACTCCATGAGACAAGTCGCTCTGGTCACCGGCGCCTCCCGGGGCATCGGCAGCGCCATCGCCGCCCAGCTGGCCCGGGAGGGATACGGCGTTTGCATCAACTATCATCAAAACCGCCAGGCAGCGGAGGCGCTGGCAGCCCGCCTCACCAGTCAGGGGCATGCCGCCATGACCGCGTCGGCGGACGTGTCCCACCGGGGAGAGGTGGAGGCCATGGTGCGCTCCGTGGAGCAGACTCTGGGGCCGGTGACGCTCCTGGTCAACAACGCGGGCATCTCCTCTCAGGAGCAGTTCCAGGACCTGAGCGACGCTGCGTGGGAGCGGTACTTCGCCGTCAACGTCACCGGCGCCCGCAACGCCATTTTGGCGGTGCTGCCCCACATGCTTTCGGAAAAATCCGGATGCATCGTCAACCTCTCCTCCATCTGGGGACTGCGTGGCGCCTCCTGCGAGGTGGCCTACGCCTGCACCAAGGCCGCCCTCATCGGCCTGACCCGGTCCCTGGCAGCGGAGCTGGCTCCCTCGGGCATCCGGGTCAATGCCGTGGCTCCCGGCTGCATCGAAACGGACATGCTGCGCACGCTGGGAGAGGAGACCTGCCGCGCCCTGGCGGAGGAGACGCCGCTTGGACGTCTGGGCACGGCGGAGGACGTGGCCCAGGCAGTGGCTTTCCTGGCCTCGCCCCAGGCATCGTTCATCACCGGTCAGATCCTCACCGCCGACGGCGGCTTCACCCTCTGAGCCTTCCCGCCCGGATCACCCCGGTCCTCCAAAACGCAAAAGACCGCACTGCCAAATAGCAGCGCGGTCTTTTTTATTCCTTTCCCGGCAGAGGCGGCGCGTGGAAGATCACCCGGCCAAAGCAGGCCAGGGTCCGTCCGCTGCCCGCGGTCATCACCACGTCCGCGTCCGCCCGGGCCCGGTTGAGAGAAAAGAGGTACACTGTGCCCAGAGGGTCCTTATAGTACTGCTTGCACAAAATGTCCCCGTCCACGCAGAAGATGCCCACGTCGCCCTCCCGCAGGGGGTCCCGGTTCACATACACCAGCTCCCCGTCGGCAATATACGGCGCCATGGAGTCTCCCTGGATGCGCACGGCGAACTCCGCCGCCTGGGGTACATCCCGTTCCACAGGGATATAGTCGAAATCCTCTCCAAACACCGGCGCGGCATAGCCCGCAGCAGCCGGGCAGCGGTACAGGGGGATCATACGGCGCTCCCGCTCCGGCCAGCTCTGCTCCAGCTCCTCCTGATAATCACACAGCGCGCCCACCACGGAGCCCACCGCCTCCCGCCCCCGCGGGGACAGGCTCCGGTACTGAGCCAGCAGCACCCGTTCCCCCTGGGTCAGCACCCGTTTTCCTCCCCGGAAGCTGTCTTGAAACAGGGAATTGGGGTCCGTCATCAGGCAGTCGAACATCCGCAGCAGTACCTCTGCCTTGGGAAAGCTGATATCACTTTCATAGTTGCTGACGGAGGAGGCTGTGACGCCCAGCTGCTTGGCCAGGTCGCCGCGGGAAAGGCCCAGCTCCTCCCTGCGAGCCCTGACACGCATTCCAAATGTCATGACGAGCACCCTTTCTTCATCGCATTCTTGTTGTTATCCTATCTGACTTTTTGTGTCCTGTCAAGATTTTTTACAAGAAACTTGTTTTTCAGGGTTGACATAATCGAACATATGTGCTATTTTATAGCCAATGACAAGATTCTTGTTTTTTACTGGCGCATTTTACAAGTATATGTTCCACACTGTACAGCCTGCCTGCGGGCGAAAAAAATCAGAGCAAGCGCACAGCGCTTGCTCTGACGTGGTGGGGGAAGGTGGATTCGAACCACCGAAGC